>JANOCJ010000347.1:0-3230 GCA_031412115.1 Flavobacteriales bacterium | reverse complement strand
ATGTTTGGTTACGAAATGTATGTTTCAGGTGGATTTGACAACTCCACAATTCATCGCCTATTTTGCTGCCATTTTCGCGGAAAGTTCCTACGTTCCAATCGACATACTCTAACCTGCACGATACATTGAAAACAGCATTCTCCCAACCAAAAAATTTGGTACGGAAAACAGGCTGCACAAAATCTATAAACCCACCACGCTGGTGGCTACCAAACTGCTGGCTATAGTTAGCCGGAACTTCAACATTTACCCATGCCCACTCACCTGTAATAAAGGTTTTTAATTTGGGCAATGTGGTATTAAAATCAACAGCAAAAACATTCAGCCGGCGTTGGTCATCCACTTGCAAACCATCGTCCATCCACTTGTTGTAAACGCCACCCATGTACGATAAACCAATCTCGCCAATTTTATTGTTACGCACGCCTACTTTACCTGTAAATAATGGTATTCCGCTTGCTATTTCCTCAAAACGGTCAGGGTTGTTTTTTGCCGATGGTAAAAAGGTTTTACCTTCTGTATTAGCAATAATGGAGTTGTCAAATCCACCTGAAACATACATTTCGTAACCAAACATCCAGTTCTTGTTATAGTGCTTTCCGTATAAACCAAACCCCGCATTGCTCCACGTTGCGGGCAGCATTTGGGTTGATGAAATGGGCCTGTCGGTAAACTCCCATTTAGGGCCATCGTGGTTTTGGTTAAACGCCCCAATGGGATTTAAAATCATGCCACCGCGCAGGTTTACTAACGGGTGGAATTCAAAATCGATGGCTGCAAACTCAATGGCAATTTCTTTACCACCGTCTTCAAATTCTATCTCACTTAAAAATTTTATGCGTTTAGAAATAGTGGATGCAACAAACAATGTAAGACGGCGAAACTGAAACTGGTGGCCGTCTGAAACCCCATCCGTTCCTATATGTTGCCAGTTGGCTTCTACATAACCACCCAAAGCCACCGGCACCCTTTTAATGCCAATAAACGGGCGGTTATATACTGCATCCATATTCATGGTTTGCTTAATAGTATCCTTCGGAATACGGCGCAGCAGCGTACTGTCTATTTGCGCTTGTAAATTTGCGACAAATAATACGCTTATCAATATGATAAAAATCTTCCTCATGCTTTCAAAGAGATTTTTAGTTGGTTATTATCTATAACAACAGGAAACGTTCGTAATGTGGCATCGGCTGGGCCGTTTTGCACGGCACCTTTATTATCAAATTCGCTGCCGTGAGCAGGGCAAACCAGCTTATCGCCAAAAGCCTGCAACTCTGCGCCCTGGTGGGTACAGCGCATATACACCGCCGAATATTCGGTAGCGCTATAGCGAAAAACATAAATAGGAAATTGCAGAATTGTATTTTGTGCAATAATGTAATTATGGTATTTCACCTCGCCTTTTTCCTTCATTACAAAGCTTGAAAGCGGCACCAACATATCGCTATCAGCAATATCAGCATTAATGTTTTTGGTAGTGCCGCAGCTCTCTAAAATCAAGCCCGCAGCAAGGGTTCCCACACAGGCAAAACCGCATTTAACTAAAAAATCCTTTCTATCCATTTATAGCGATTTCAGAAATTTGATAACTGCATCTTTCTCACTTGGTGAGAGATTATTGAAATTGTTTTTGCTGTTCTCGCCTTCGCCACCGTGCATTTGTATGGCTTGTTCTATGGTGGTTGCGCGGCCATCGTGCATTAAAAAATATTGGCCACCCTGCGAGTTTGGCGATAGGCCCAAGCCCCATAACGGTGGTGTGCGCCACTCATAGGTTTTAGCGGTACCTTCGGTATAGCCATCATCCAACGCAGTGCCCATATCGTGCATCAGCAAATCAGTATAGGGGTAAAATTCCTTATTCGACAAAGGCGCAATGGGCGAATTACCTGTTGTAAGCGATTGTTTGTGGCAACCTTCGCAGCCAACGTTTATAAATAATTGTTTGCCCAAAACAACGGCTGCATCACCTGTATTACGCTGTATAGGCGCTTTTAGGGTTTGCAAATAAAACACTACGTTATTTACGGTAACAAGGCTTACCTCAGGGTCAACTTCAAGCCCTGTATAGGTATCGTAATGTTCATAATCACTATTAACGCCCATATCCTGATTATAGGCATTAACGGTTTGCAGCAGTAAATTGTGTGCGCCTGCTTTTTTACCAAAACGGCCAATATAGCGGCCATTATTAGTAACCGCGTTTGTTAAAGGAACAAGGTATTGCGGAATATTTACCCAATTAGGCACACCCGAAATACCATCGCCATTAGCATCGTAAGGATCGGCCATAGCAAGGATGGCAGCATCGGGCACAGCCTCTAAAAAGCCCAGGCCTGTATTGGCCGGCGGGGTAAATTTAGAAAAGCCTACACCGTTAGGAATAACCTCGGCTTGAAAGCCCGGTATTGCCCTGTGCTGCAACTGCGGGGCGCCGTATTGCAAATAGGTGTTTCCACTACTATCAACCTGCCCAAAACGGGTAAGGGTGGTAAAAGGCGTGCCTTTACCGTCGCCGGCATGGCATGCCCCGCACGATGTAGCTACGAATAACGGGCCTAGCCCTGTTTCAGGGGTAAAAACCTCGGCATTAAATGCAACATCGCCTGCCAAAAAACGGGCATTTTGCTCGTAGGTCAACCCTTCTAACGGCCCATCAAGCAATGTTGAATCGTCGGGTGCTTGCGGCTCTAGCTTACTACAGGCCTGCAATACCGCAATCATTATTGCAATTAAAGCAAGGCTAATATAAATTCGTGTTTTAGTCATTTTGATTGGTGGTTTCAATCCTTTAACAGCACAAAGGTAGAATTAGTTTCGCAAAAACAAAAGATTAGTCGTGTCTAATTTATATTTGTGATTAATAATTGGATTAGATTTGCTTTAATATTGGGTTATGCTAACAGAATCGGAAGAAAATTATTTAAAGGCTATTTACAAGTTGGGCGAAGTGCACAACGGGGTAATAACCACCAAAGAAATTGCAGACAGGGTAAACACCAAACCCTCGTCGGTAAGTGATATGCTTAAAAAGCTGGCCGATAAAAAATACATTAACTACGAGAAATACCAGCATATATCACTTACCAAAACGGGTGAAAAGCTGGCGCTTAAAATTATACGCAAGCACCGTTTGTGGGAAGTGTTTTTGGTAGAAAAACTGGGCTTTGGCTGGGATGAAATACACCCTATTGCCGAAGAACTAGAGCATATACAAAGCGACGAGC
>JANOCJ010000346.1:0-8060 GCA_031412115.1 Flavobacteriales bacterium | reverse complement strand
AACCACGGGCTATAAAGCCCGATGGGTGCGAAATATCAGCCAACAACAAAGCGCCAACACTGTCGGCTATTTTGCGCAGCTTCACATAATCCCAATCGCGAGAGTATGACGATGCGCCGCAAATAATCAATTTCGGTTTTTCTTTTTTAGCCGTAGCCTCTACTTTGTTCCAGTCAATCAAACCCGTCTCGCGCTCTACACCGTAAAACGACGGGCTGTATAATTTACCCGAAAAGTTAACCGGAGAACCATGTGTTAAATGCCCACCATGCGATAGGTCAAAGCCTAAAATTTTATCACCGGGGTTTAATACGGCCAGCATAACCGCCGCATTGGCCTGTGCGCCGCTGTGAGGCTGTACGTTTACCCACTCGGCGTTAAACAGTTCCTTAGCGCGGTCAATAGCTAGTTGTTCTACCTCGTCAACCACCTCGCAGCCGCCATAGTAGCGTTTGCCGGGCAAGCCCTCGGCATATTTATTGGTAAGCACACTGCCCATAGCCTCCATTACCTGGTTGCTAACGTAGTTTTCGCTTGCAATAAGCTCAATACCATACGTTTGGCGGTGCGTTTCTTTCTCTATCAGTTTAAAAATCTTGTTATCGCGTTTCATAGTGCTATTTTAATGAGGCTAAGCAATGCCGAACCCTGAGCACAAAACTACTAAGAATTGAGATATATGCGAATGTTAGTTTTTAACCACCTTTACCGCTTGTGAATAACCATTCGCCAAACTAATCCTAATAAAATACAAGCCCGGCGTTTGGCTACTCAAATCAACGGTATTGCCGGTTGCTTTTTCAGCCCGTATTATTTGCCCTGCGGCATTGTATAACTCATAGCTAAACGGCTGGTTTTTCAGGCCATTTATTATAAGAATGTTATTAACGGGGTTGGGGTAGGTGGTAAGCATATTTGCCTGCCGCTCGTTAACGGGTAAAATGCTTTCGCATTCGGCATAGGTGTCTTCCCAACCCCACTGCACAAATCCCAACTCATTGCTCTGAAAACAATGCAAGCCCCATACAAAATCATCAAACCAACCAATCATAGAAGAATCGATAACCTGCCATTGGATGGGTAAAAAATTGCCGCCGCCAATTTTTTCAATCACTAATGTGGGACTATAGTTTGGTATCGTGTCCATGTATTTGCGCAGCCACATTGCACGCAATGTTTGCCCGTTTAACAGTGTGTCAAATTTTGCTTCCACCACAATAGTACCCGAGCCACAATCCCAGCTATCGCCCACATCAGCGCCAAAGTTTAGTTGAAGCGTTAAATCATCGGGCATCCCAATAGCAACCGTGTCGTTAGACACATATACAGTTTTATTTGGCATACTATAAGCTTCCGCGGGTTCAACATTAATACCGATAAGTGAACCACGTGCGGTAAAATTTTTATAGGGCCTACCCTGTATGGCAGTGTCGTTTTTAAACTCATATTTTTCAACACGCATGCCATTTACTGCAACAGCGTGTATCCACCAAGTTGAACCCGGCCCACCAAACACCTGCGCATTGACGTGTAAAGAGAATAGTATCAGGCAAAAAAGGATAATGCGTTTCATAGGTAATGGCTTATGCATCAAAAATATAAAAAAGCCTTTACTTTGCAATACAATTAGTACCTATGCAACAACCCTATAAAACCCGCGTTAGCGAACTTTTTGAGATAGATTACCCCATTATACAAGCCGGTATGATATGGTGCAGCGGGTGGCGCTTGGCATCGGCCGTTAGCAATGCCGGTGGGCTTGGCTTAATAGGCTCGGGCAGCATGTACCCCGATGTGTTGCGCGAGCATATTAAAAAATGCAAGGCCGCTACCAACAAACCTTTTGGTGTGAATGTTCCGTTGCTGTACCCCAGCATTGAGGAGCACATGGATATTATTTTGGAAGAGGGCGTAAAAGTTGTATTTACATCAGCGGGCAACCCCAAAACGTGGACAAAAAAGTTGAAGGATAATGGTATTAAAGTAGTGCATGTAACAGCATCGACCACCTTTGCCAAGAAGGCCGAAGATGCCGGTTGCGATGCTATTGTAGCCGAAGGTTTTGAAGCCGGTGGGCATAACGGCCGCGAGGAAACAACCACGCTGGTATTAATACCGATGGTTGCCGATGCGGTGAAAATTCCCGTAATAGCTGCCGGAGGAATAGCTAATGGTCGCGGTATGATGGCTGCTTTAGCCCTTGGCGCCGAAGGTGTGCAGGTAGGCAGCCGCTTTGTAGCAACGCCCGAAAGTAGTGCGCACGATAATTTTAAAAACGTGGTGATAAACACCCCCGAAGGAGGCACCATGCTAAGCATGAAACAACTGGTACCGGTGCGTTTGGTTAAGAATAAATTTTTTAACGAGATAGATGAGATGGAACGACGCGGCGCACCCATAGAGGAAATATTTACCCACCTTGGCCGTGCCCGCGCTAAAAAGGGTATGTTTGAGGGCGATTTGGACGAAGGCGAGCTGGAACTTGGCCAGGTAATTGCCAACGTAAAAAGCATAGTTCCGGCAGCGCAGGTGGTAGATGATATGATGCGCGAATTTTACGAAGTAAAGGCTAAATTGAACAGCTAAAGTGGAGAAGAAAAAAAAGATAACATTGTACATAGCCCTTGCCATGCTTGGCGTTGCGGCTATTGTTGTTATTATAGCGCTTAATGTTGAGAAGAAAGATTTCTTTCCCGAAATACCGGAAACTACTAGCGACACTACCAAAATGGGCGAGCCCAAAATTATTACCATAGAAAAAGACCCTGAGGTAGATAAGCGCAAAGCGGTGCGCAATAGCTTTCAAGACCATGTTTCTGCCGAAGCCGATGGGTTTAATGTATCAACGTTTGGAGGCATTAGCGGGCTGAAAATAAAGGTGCGCAACACTATGGCTTTTGGCATTGATAATATTGAATTGCAGGTGCGCTATATGAAAGCCGGCGGCGGTGTTTTTAAAACCGAAACGGTGTATGCTGATAATATAAAGCCAAACTCTTCGGTTGTGGTTGATGCACCTGAAAGTAGCCGTGGTACGGAGGTTAAAGTAAATGTTGTCGCGGTAACATCGCGTGCGTTAGGGTTGTGCTACGTATCGGGCAAACGTGGCCCCGATGTGGAAGATCCTTATTTGTGCAATTAGCTTGTAGCTGATAGCTTATAGGGTTATTGAGTGTAAAAAGCTTTACTATCAGCTATAAGCTGCTCGCCATAGAGCGCATTCTTAGCCTATCCCTTCCCGCTTTTTTAACATCATACATGCTCATTAATGATGGAGTCATGCGGATATAAAATTGCCCGCTAAAGGCGGTGCGCCCGGTAAAAATGTTAAACCCTTCGGGCAGTAATGCTGCGGTACAGTGGCCGCCTACGCGTAAGTCCATAGGGCCTATGTAGCACATACGGAAACTGGTACCCAACGAAATTGAACTTAGGGTAAACGATACGTTGCTGCTGCCGCCCGGCAATGGCATTAGTTGCGAGAACATCCGTTGTATCGATTCGAACCTACCGTAAACGGCAAAACGTTTAATGTTAAAATCACTCTGTACTAATAACGACCGTTGGTTGATGCGTCTTTCTTCCGCCTCCGATTTCTCAGTGTTTACCCCGTATGCAATTGTTGATGCCAAATACATATTGCGCGAAAAACGAAATACATTTTGTACCGTAGCGGTGGTAGTAATTATGTTAGGCTTAACATCTTTCGGTAGGTTAGTAATACCCTGCGAGAATTGAAACGACAGGCTTTTGTAGGGGTTTACGCTAAAGTTATATGCATAGCTGTTAAAAGTAATGGTATTAAAATCTTCGCCGGTATCATCGGTGCGGTTGCCGGTAGATACCAAGCCTTCTACACTCGCAATTTTATACCGAACACCCAACGCGCCCATTGTTTGCACATTATATGGGCCGCGTTTGTTGCTATAGCCCAGCAATACACCCGGCGCCGGCATACGCGATAAAAAAGAGGCACTACTAAGCACAGGGCCTCTTATATATCCAATAGAGCCAAATACGTCTACATTAGTATTAATAGGTTTTGAATAACCCGCTACCAGTTCCATTACAAGGTTTTGTTGCTGTTTCGGGTTATTCTGCCATAGCCTGTAATTGTATGTATTATCGCCCACATGCTGCGCACGGAGTGTTAGCGACACTAATACAAATACTATGGCTACGGTTGTTTTCATCAAGTCCCTATGGTGGTTGAACAGTAGTGAAGTTAATTAAGTTCGTAGCGTTAGTAAGTTTGAAAAACGGCTATACTTGCGGGTGTAAGGTTTTTACAAACTAAAAGCTAAAAACGAAAAGTTAAAAGTGAAAAATTGGTTTAGAACTAGCGCCGTAGGCGCGACATTTCAATAGAAAAATAACCGAAGAAATTAGCCCTCCCCTTTTAGGGGGAGGGTTGGGAGGGGGTTAAAAATGCGCCAGCGCGTTAGGGATAATAGCGGAAAGCCCGCAGCATAGCGAGGACTTGTAGCGTATAGCCCGCCGCAATGCCTTGAGCAATGCGGAACGCCCACACTTCGACTACGCTCAGTGTGACACTCTCGTCTCTCGTCTCTCCCCTCTAACCTAAGTCCAAAACATTTCCTTACCTTTCTTGTTCTTACTCACCTCATGATTGGATTTCAGTTTTCTAAATACGATGCACCCGACCAAACGCCCTTTGAGCGCCTGTTTGATGTGTTTAAGCAGTTGCTTACCTACACCAGCGGCGATGTTGGCGAGGCCATAAGCTGGCTTACCGAGCTGGATAAGGAATACAACCTTACCGAGCCCGACTATGGTATTGGCGATTTTATTCAGGAGTTGAAAGACCGTGGCTACCTGCGCGATGACGACCCACAGCAAGGCACCTTTGCTATTACCGCTAAAACAGAGCAAGCCATAAGGCAACAAGCATTAGAGAAAATTTTTGGTAAACTGAAGAAAGGCAAAAGCGGCAACCACGCCACTAAATATACCGGCAACGGTGATGAAACGAGCAGCGATTTACGTCCCTTTCAGTTTGGCGATTCGCTGGACCAAATATCTATGCTGGAGTCGATAAAAAATGCACAGGTGAATAATGGCATTGGCGAATTTACCATTACCGAAAATGATTTGGAGGTGCGCGAGAAAGAGCATAAAACGCAAACATCTACCGTGCTAATGATTGACATTTCGCACTCTATGATTTTGTATGGCGAAGACCGCATTACGCCCGCCAAAAATGTGGCTATGGCCTTGGCTGAATTAATCAAACAAAAATACCCTAAAGATACCCTTGATATTATTGTGTTTGGCGATGATGCCTGGCAGATAGAGATTAAAGATTTGCCGTATTTACAAGTCGGCCCTTACCATACCAACACCGTTGCCGGATTGGAATTAGCGATGGATTTGTTACGTCGTAGAAAGAACGCCAACAAGCAGATTTTTATGATTACCGACGGAAAACCCACCTGCCTAAAAGAGAACGGAAAATACTATAAAAACAGTTTTGGGCTTGACCAAAAAATATTGAACAAATGCTTTACGCTGGCGCAAAGTTGCCGTAGGTTAAAAATACCTGTTACCACCTTTATGGTAGCTAGCGACCCTTACCTGCAAGAGTTTGTACACGACTTTACCGAGGCCAACAATGGCAAGGCATTTTACTCGTCGCTGGAGGGGTTGGGCGAATTTATTTTTGAAGATTTTGAACGGAATAAAAAACGAAATATTAAATAAATGCAGTTAGCAAAAACATTAGGCGAATTAAAAAAATCAGGCTACAAAAGCAGGCCGGTAAAAGAGGAATTGCGCCAAAACCTAATTGAAAAAATAAAGGCAAAAGAAACTATTTTTAAAGGCATTATTGGTTTTGAAGATACCGTAATACCCGAGTTGGAACGCGCCATTTTATCACGCCACAATATAAATTTACTGGGTTTGCGTGGGCAGGCCAAAACCCGGATAGCACGCCAAATGGTGGAGTTGCTGGATGAATACATGCCCATTGTTGAAGGCTCAGAATTAAACGACGACCCGTTGAATCCAATATCAGGCTACGGTAAAGAGAAAGTAGCTGAGTTGGGCGATAAAACCCCTATTGCATGGGTACATCGCAGCGAGCGTTATGTAGAAAAACTGGCTACGCCCGATGTTTCTGTCGCTGATTTAATTGGCGATGTTGACCCTATTAAAGCCGCTAATTTGCGCCTAAGCTATGCCGACGAGCGCGTGATACATTACGGCATTATTCCGCGCAGCAACCGCTGCATTTTTGTTATTAATGAGCTGCCCGATTTGCAGGCGCGCATACAGGTGGCACTGTTTAATATTTTGCAGGAGGGAGACATTCAGATACGCGGTTTTAAAATTCGCATACCGTTGGATTTGCAATTTATTTTTACCGCCAACCCCGAAGATTATACCAACCGCGGCAGCATTGTTACCCCGCTGAAAGACCGCATTGGCAGCCAGATTTTAACGCATTATCCTAAGAGCCTCGAACTGTCGCGCAAAATAACCGAGCAGGAAGCCAAGCTAAGCGAAAGCCAGCGCAAAGATATTGCCGTTACGCCCCTTACCGCCAACATTATTGAGCGCCTTGCTTTTGAGGCCCGCGACAGTGAGTTTGTTGATGCTAAGAGTGGAGTGTCGGCAAGGTTAACCATATCGGCGTATGAGAATTTAGTAAGCACCGCCGAGCGCCGTATGTTGATGAACGGCGAGAAGAGCACCTTTACACGAATCAGTGATTTGATAGGCGCTATACCGGCCGTAAATGGCAAAATAGAATTGGTGTACGAAGGCGAGCAGGAGGGTGCCGGCATTGTTGCGCTCAACCTGTTGGGCAAAGCCATCCGCAACGAGTTTACCACCTTGTTCCCCGACCCATCTAAACTGAAAAAGAAAAAAGAACCCAGTCCGTATGGCCCTATTATAGAGTGGTTCCGCCAAGGCAATGTGGTTGATTTACTGCTGGGCGAAGACGATAAAACCTTCCGCAAAGGGCTGGAGTTTATCCCCGGATTGGAAAGCCTCGTAGAGCAATTTAATCCTGGGCTATCTAAAACCGACAAGCTGGTAGTGATGGAATTTGTACTCTTCGGCATGGCCGAGCACTCGCTAATAGGCCGCAACAGCATAGAGCGCGGCATGCAATTCACCGACATCCTCGGCACCTACTTCTCAGAGAAGGACTTGTTTAGGGATGGGATGGAGAACTAAAAGCTAAAAGTTAAAAATTGGTCCGTCATCCCGAACTTGTTTCGGGATCTCATGATGTATAGGAAAGGGTTCATCATGGCGTTTGCGCCTTAGGCGCACCGGGCTATCCGTTCGCGGAGCTCACTACTATCCCTAACGCGCTGGCGCAAGATTTTGTCTGAACCGCAGATTAATGGTGATTAAAATGATTAACAAGATGCAATGTCATGCCTGCGAAAGCAGGCATCTCCTACGGTGATGTTAAGCCCTATCTTAAAGTCAGGGCTATAGCCCGTTTGCCTTGAGCCTTGTGTACCCCAGACTAAAGTGCGGGGTTAATACATAATTTTTTTGCGCTTAATATGCCCTAACCCCAGACTTTAGTCTGGGGAATAATGAAGTGGGTATAATGGGCTTTAGCCCTGATAGTTATTTGCTATTCCAAGCTGTTTCAAATTCTTCTTTTGAAATAATATCGTTTTGATTGATATCTAATTCTTCCAATTTTTGATCGTATAACACACTCTCCCCTACTATGGGGTTTTCTTCAGATAGGAAAGTTTTACCGCTTTTAGTTATTTCGATTTGTTTAACAGCAAATTCATCAACGAAGTGCAGATAAAACATAATATCTTCTTCGTTCCAATATTTTTTTATAAATATTTCCATTAGTAGTTTATTAATTTTTCTAAATCAGCCTTAAACCTATCCTTGGGAAGAAAATTCCATTCCAGTTCTATGGCAAAGGGTACGGCGGTATCTAGCGAGGCGCAGCGCATAACGGGGGCATCGAGGTGCTCAAAGCAATGCTCGCCAATGCGGGCGGCTATCTCGGCGCCAATGCCGCCGGTTAGGGTGTCTTCGTGCAGTACAAT
>JANOCJ010000345.1:0-13286 GCA_031412115.1 Flavobacteriales bacterium | reverse complement strand
GAGCCCGCCCGGATGAATGGCTTCATCCATTCGGACGGGCTCGCTACTATCCCTAACGCAAGCTGGCGCGTGTGTTTAAAAAGAGTTATTTTGACGCGGAACAGATTGTTCCGGTCTAGTGTAACATTTTGTTACATTTGCTACTATGAGTGATATAGAAGAAATAATTCATTAATTGATCAATTTTCGCGACGAGCGGGATTGGGAGCAGTTTCATAATACAAAAAATTTAGCCGTTGCTATTTCTATTGAAGCCGCTGAATTAAATGAGCTTTTTTTGTGGAAAGATGTTGCCGAAAGTGAAACTGTTGATACAGAGAAAGTAAAACAGGAACTGGCTGATATATTCTCTTTTGCTTTTTTATTAGCCAACAAACATAACTTTGATGTAAAAGAGATTATTCTAGATAAAATAAAAAAAAATGCAGAAAAGTATCCCGTTGAGAAAGCTAAGGGCAATGCAAGAAAATATAATGAGCTATGAGTTCTTCATTTGAACTATCAGTTGAAATATCTGAACAGTACGATTTTAATCTTCACTCTTTAAATAAAATCGAGCAAAACCCTTGGGTAAAAAACCAATGGCCTTTAGTATATTTTATACAAAACGAAACAAAAAAGATTGCTTATGTTGGAGAATCTACAAATGCACTCAACAGAATAAAAAACCATTTGGCAAACCCTAAAAAGAATAGTGTTTTAAATAAAATTTCAATTATAGGTAGTGATAAATTTAATAAATCAGCAACATTAGATATTGAATCTAGGTTAATCCAATACATAACATCTGAAGGCACATATGAATTACAAAATGGAAATTTCGGATTAATAAACCATAATTATTACCAGCAAGATTTATACAAAAACCTATTTGTCGAAATTTGGGATAAGCTGCGCGAGAAAAAGGTTATAACAAAATCTTTATCAGAGATTGAAAATTCTGAACTATTTAAATACTCCCCATATAAATCGCTAAATAAAGATCAATATAATTCCATTGTAGAAATTCTACACGCATTAGCTAATAAATCAAGCAATCAAATATTTATTAAAGGCAGTGCCGGTACCGGAAAAACCATTTTAGCATCTTATTTAATAAAACTTCTAAGCTCTACAACTGTTGAAACGGACTCAGAAGAATACAATGACGAAGAGTTATTGGAAGTAATTTACATTAAAGCAATTCAAAAATTGTATCCTGACCTAAAAATAGGTTTGGTTATAGCAATGTCTTCATTGCGTGAAACGCTGCAAAATGTATTTAAAAACACCCCAGGGTTAAAATCCTCTATGGTACTTAGTCCATCTGACACATTTGCGTTAGGTGAAAAATATGATCTTCTAATTGTTGATGAAGCCCACCGTTTAAGAAAATATAAGAATATTAGTTGGATGGGGGTCTTCAAAAAAAACAATGCCAGATTAGGTTTGGGTGATTCAGGTACTGAGTTGGATTGGATAATAGCTAACAGTAAAAATCAAATATTCTTTTATGATGCTGACCAATCGGTAAAACCATCTGATATTGATGAGAATAAATTTGATGTATTGCTTAATAGGAAAGAAACTCTAACTCTGGAATTAAAGTCACAGATGAGGGTGCAGGGCGGTAATGATTACATCACATTTGTAGATGAATTAATGCATTTACAAAGGGACGGTAATAAAGTGTACACACCTACCAATTATGATCTGCTTGTATTTGATTCGTTAGCCGATTTATATACTGAATTTGAAAAAAAAGAAAAAAAACATGGGCTATGTAGGTTGATAGCAGGATATGCTTGGCCATGGCTTTCTAAAACAAATAAATCTGCAATAGATATTGAAATTGATGGTCTGAAATTTCAATGGAATCAAACAGATAAAGACTGGGTTAATTCTCCTAACGCATTTAGGGAAATAGGCTGTATACATACTACTCAAGGATATGACCTTAATTACGCAGGTATTATTTTTGGCAGGGAAATTTCTTACAACAAAGAATTAGATTGTATTGAAGTTGACCCTAAACTATATTTTGACCAAAACGGAAAAAAGGCAACAGATATAGCCGATTTGAAAGCATATATCCTTAACATATATAAAACTATTTTATACAGAGGGATTAAAGGAACTTATATATATGCTTGCGATGATAGTTTACGAGAGTATTTAAAACAACATATTTCTACATTCGAAAAAGAATCACACTTAAGAATACTAAATATTGAGGATGTAAAACCATACGTCAATGCTGTACCATTATATAATATATACGCAGCCGCAGGCCATTTTAGCGAAACTCAAGAAGTATCAGATTTTCAATGGGTAGAGTTACCACCAAAGTTTGCTGTAAAAAATGATTATTTTGTTATTAGGGTTAAGGGGAATTCTATGAATAAATATATTCCTGATAATTCGTGGTGCTTATTTAAAAAAGATCCCGGTGGTAGTAGAAATGGAAAGATTGTTTTAGTAGAGCATAGAAACATAAATGATATTGAATTTGGTGCGGGTTATACTGTAAAAAGTTATCATAGTAATAAATCAGCTAATGATGACGGGAGCTGGCAACATGAAAAAATTACATTAAAACCCGAATCTAATGATTCAATTTACAGCAGCATAACTTTAATGGACGAGGAACTATCTGAATTAAAAGTTATTGGAGTTTTTGTGGGTGTACTATAACAACTTTCCTATTGGAGGGTGTTTTTCACCGACCAACAAATACTGAAAATTGCCGGTTAAGTACCGCGCCAATGGCAAGTTTACCCGCAAGGATGTTGACATAAACTACCCCTACAAAAACACCTATTTTATAATAGTATCGGCCACCTGCATACAGTGCCTGCACTACACCAAACTAGTCGGCGAAAATATTGAATTTTCAAACACCACCCCGCAGCTACTCTCCGCGTGTGAAGGCTTTTCTATTCCCCAAACCATTATTGATGAGTTTTTGGGCTACGCCCAAAAGTTTTATACGGGAGTGTAAAAACTCCCCCGTCCGCCTAAGGCGGACACCCCCTCAGGAGGGCAACGACATACCTGTTGAAGCAACCAATCTTATTATCGAAAGCCTTGCTATCATTGGGCTGCGTGGCTGTTTGTTCCTGAGCGCCGCAAATAGCCTAAAAATGCCATTTCCTGAAATGCTTGATTATCAAGGATTATAGCTGGCTATGTAAGAAAACAGCAAAATGTGTAATTTTCTGCCAATTTTAATATGTGTATATTTGTAATTAGTTATTTGAAACACGAAAAGGGCGGCGCAAGCCCGTTAGTTTATGAAACTAATGGCTTTCCGCCACCCCTGTGGTTGTACTGGATACTTTGTCAGTACCTCTCCGTGTTTGTCCCGCAAGACAATCTATTTTAAGCCTCTGTTAGCGCAGGGGCTTTTTATTATTAATCTTTCAAGTCTTTAAATAAGCCCTCTAAAGGCGGGGGGTAGGCTCTGTTTACCATTTCCATATATTTTCTCCATGTGGTTGTTGCGCGCGCCAAAGCAATTAGTCCGCCAAAAAACTCTCTCAACCTTGGCTCTCCAACTTCATCTGTTAAGAACTCAAAATGCTTATGCTCTCTGTAACCTTTTTGATTTTTAGGGTTTTTTCTTTCTAATTCTTCTAACAGCCCCGGAGCCATTCTTCTATAAATTAAATCATTTGTCCATGTGCCTAATACGCCGGGTCTTTTTTGCGCGTTTTCTTCTTTCCATTCCCAATTGTTGAGCCTAAACCACTCTTTGTATAATTGTAAAGGAAAAGTTACTTCGTATTTTTTTGCCTCTGCCAATATGAATTTATTTAGTATTATCTCAAGGGCGTTTTTTACCCTTTCGTTTTGGTAGCCCGTTGCTTCATCTACAAGAGCAATAATACTTACACGTTTTAATGCTTTTGATAAAACATTGGCACTCGCAACAATATTTGGGTCGTTATAAACGCCGGCGATATTTGCATCAATTATAGCGTCAATTATATCTATTAGCAAAGTAGCCTCATATCCATAAGTAATTGATTGAGAGCCGCCTGCATCTGGTCTTATGAACCTAATAGGCGTGTTAAGATTGTCTAAAACCCCGGCAGAAAAAAACGGGGCTATTGTCTTATTATTTACAAAACCCTTAAGCCATTGTCCAGAGGCTGACTTTGACCCTAAAGCCTTTTGTATGCCCCTTCCAGACAAAACTCTTATGTCTCCTTCTAAAACATAGCATGGTATTTCTAATAGTCCAAGTCTGATTGGTGTTTTATTAGAACCGTGTGTTGCTCTTAAGATAATATCTGAATTTTCTTTATCTGCCATTTGGTAGGGTATTTAAGATTTTTAAACAAAAATTTGTGTTGTGTTGGTTTTTGTTTATTCGTTTTAATATTAAATGCGTGCTATTTTTATTTAGGTTTAACTCTTTAGCTAATTCCCTAATGCTAAATATTTGTGGAGTATTAAAAATTAATATTATTGCATAAAACCACTTTTGCAAATCAAGCTTTGTTTTATGAAAAAGCGTCCCCGTTGTAATACTAAAAGAAACATTACAATTGTTGCAATGGTAGCGAGCCTCTTTCGGCATCGGGGTTTGTCTTTTTGAATTGCAATAAGAACATATTGGAACATTAGCCCATAAAGCAGTTTCCAAATGATTTATGCAATCTGTTTTGGTTGGGAATATTTTATATATTTGTTCTATGCTCAACGGTGCTACTAATATATTGCAATATTAAGCACCTAAAACGTATGATTTCTACCATTAAATTGGGCAGCACAAATAAAATGGCTAAGAAAATTAAGGAAGAGCCGTTAAAGCTAACGGGTAGTTTTGAGGACTTATTGAAAGCGGCTGCAACCGCAAAGCCAGCAAAGCCCAAAAAGAAAAAGGGCAAGACTAAGCAGTCTTAACCCTTTGTATTAAATCAGCGTATGTTAACCGGCAATTCTCGGCTTTCTCTAAGCCTATAAAGAACCGAACATCGTTAGTTGTTTTACGTGTGTTATATCTAAACACAAACTCATCGCAATATCTATTTATATGCTTGGGCGAAACTTGGTGATATATACCATACACGCCGCGCTTCATTTGCGACCAAAACCCCTCTATTGTGTTGGTGTGGTACTTGGTAAACTTTCCGTCCTCAAAGACCTCAAAGCCATAAATACCGTTGGCATGATTTATTACTATGTGTTTAGAATATTCTTTGCCTAAACCTTTGTAGCCACCAAAACCGTCAGTTACTAGCATTGCGCTCTTATCTACTACGTTGCGCACAATGGGCTTCATAACCTCGCCTTTGGCTTCAACTATACGAAAGGCTACAATGTTGCCGCCGCGTTCAACTAAGCCCATTACAGGCGTTTTATGCACATAGCCCGTTCCCTTTTCAAACATTGCGCGGCGTTCCTTACTATGTTTGTTAGAGGCTTTGCCGCCGAAAAACGTTTCATCTGCCTCAACTGTACCTTGTAACATTTGCGGGGCTTTCTCTCTTACTATTTCACGTATACGGTGTAATATGTGCCAAGCGGTTTTTTGAGTTACGCCCAAATCTCTCGCTAGTTGGTGGCTGCTTATACCTTTCTTGTGGTTTAAGCATATATACATAGCGTAAAACCACTTGGTTAATGGTATCTTGGTGTTTTCTAAGGCTGTGCCTACTAACACGCTAAATATCTTACGGCAATCAGTACAGCCGAAACGTTTACCATTAGGCAAACGGTATACAGCCAATGAGCCGCAAGAAACACACGCGGGTTGACCTTTCCAACGTATCAACTCAAACGCTGCACGGCATTTATCCTCTGTATCAAAGGCACGTTGAAACTCTGTTATTGATTTGAATTGAAACATAAAACAATGTGTTACAAAATGGGTAAAAAATATATGTGCTACTTTTTAGGCTTATCCTTAGTAGCTTGTTCTAATATGTAGTTTACCATATTAGATAGTGAACGACCTTGTTCGTCCGCCATTGCTTGTATCTTGGTTTTTAATTCCAACGATAACCGCACGTTTAAATATTGTTGCTTGCTCATAATGGGTCAAAGATAATCAGTAACACAATGTAAAACAAATAAAATAGATAATTTTTGTACTTTTGTTCAAATAAAAACAACTATTTATAGGCTCAAATAGCTTATATTTGTAAGAAAAATAAGGCATAATGAGTGATTTAACAATATTTGGCGGAGACTTTAATGAAGACCATTTTGAGACCAAAAGCTATGAAAATGGCTTTACGTTTTGGCTTGCTAGTGAATTAATGGAATTACTGGGATATGACGGGTGGCAATCGTTTCAAAATCCTATCAATAAAGCCATGACTACTTGTACAACTTTAGGGATTGCTGTTTTTGATAATTTTGTGCAGCAGCCGGGAACATTGCATGGCAAGGCAATTAACGATGTAAAGCTATCTCGTTTTGCATGTTATTTAGTTGTAATGAATGCAGACAGCAAAAAACATCCTGTCGCGGCAGCGCAAGCTTATTTTGCTTCGTTAGCGGGGGCTGTTCAAACTTATTTGCAAGAGGCAAACAACGTAGAAAGATTAATAGTAAGAGACGAGATAACAGACAGGGAAAAAAGTTTGTCAGGTGTAGCGCAAATGGCAGGAGTTGAAAGATACGACTATTTTAGAAATGCGGGATATAGGGGAATGTACAACACAAACATTAAAAAACTTAAAGTGTTGCGCCACATACCTGACGGCAAATCATTGCTTGATTTCATGGGGAAAGACGAGTTGGCGGCAAACCTATTTAGAATGACACAAACCGAGTTAAAAATTAAGCAAGATAACATTTACGGACAAAAGCAATTGGAGGTAACAGCCGAAAGGGTTGGTAAACAAGTAAGGGAAACAATGATAAGTATTAGTGGAATAGCGCCCGAAAACTTGCCAGTCCATGCAGATATACACGAAGTTAAAAAGGGGTTAAAACAGAAAAACAAAGAAATTAAAAAAATAGATAAAAAAAAGGGGGGCAAATAAGCCCCCTTTTTAATTAAACCCAGCCTAACACGTAGGCTAAAGCTATTAGGAACATCAATACTATAAAAGCATTAACTATCCTGTTTGCTTGTTCTTCAGTCAATTCTATCGAGCCGCTGAATAATGGTGTTTTAACCATTGTTAATTGTGTTGTTTTCATTGTAATGATTTTATTTGCAAAAATCAATACTTAACGCAAAGTTTTTTAGAGTTAACGCAAAATAGATGGAGTATTACTTTGTGTTACATAGCTTAATTAGGCTTTGAGTAAGTAAACAGCATTATTTGCAAAAAAGCATACCATTTTAAACGTGTAAGGTCAACACACCATGTAAGAACTTGTAGTGCATACCAAGAACAAAAATGTTAACCAAAGCCTTGTGTATCCAAGGTTACAACACTCTGCTTCAACAAGTATATCATTCCCCTCAGGAGGGGGATTAATACTCGGAAGAACAATCTCCCTCTGTGAGGGAGTACCCCGTAGGGGGGAGGGAGTTTGTATGCGCCAGCCGCGTTAGGGATAGCAGCGTAAAGCCCGCAACGTAGTGAGGACTTGAAGCGGATAGCCCGGGCGTAGCGCCAAAAGCGCTACGCAACGCCCTACTCATTTATCATTTTGCTAAAAGCCCACCAACCAACCCAACGGCTATACCGCTAAGCAACCACAGGCCTCGGCGGGGTTTGCGCCTATCGGCCACAATAATGTTGGTGGCGCTGTGGGCATACATATTTGGGTTCTCAAAAACGAGGCTTACGGCGGGTTGGTTGCGTTTAAACAAGCTACCTTTTTTGTTGCCAATTATTACTTTTACCGTGCCGGGATAAAAGCCGGTACTGTCTATTAGCAGGTTGTTTGCGCCCAGGGTGCCGCTGGTGTAAAACCATTTGTCGGCGTAGGCAAAGGCGGTGCCAACGGGTATGCAGGCGGTGTTGGTTAGTAGCAGCGTGTCGGTAGTGTGTAGGGTAGTGGGGCGGTTTACATACCGCACTTCGATGTTGGTTTTTTGTGCGCCAACTTTGGCTTTTACAACTGCCAACAGGCTTTTGTAATGGTTGGCATCGGCCTGCGTAAGGGCACGGGCGTTGGCCTGTGTGCCCAGTTGTTGCTGCATTTGGTAAAGGGTGCTGCCATTGGCCTGCAGTTGTTTAGTAAGGCGCAGGGTATCGTTAGCCCAGTGTTGGTGCATTTGGGCGGTGTAGGCAAGGTGGTTTCGGCGCTCGGTACACCAACCTATGCTTAGTATTATCAATATGATAATAACTATAATGGTAATTGCGGTTTGCTTGTTCATATTAAAACAGGTTGTAGGGTATGTACCTTCCCCCCTTTGGGCGAAGCTGCTGGCGGCGTTGCGGGCCATTGCTGTTGTAGCTTATATGCACCCAGGCGGGGTTTTGGGCGCTGGCACCATGCTCCCAAATAATTTGGTCGTAAGGGTGGGCACTGCCGGCAAAAACGTCCATCATGGCATCAACCAAAAGGTCGTTTCGCACCTCGCCATCTTTTATCAAAATGATATCGGCGGCTTCGCCCTGCATGTGCTGGCTGGTTTTGCTGGCCTGCGGTTGCAGACCGTTTACCTTCTTGCATCTATAGCCGCTGTTAACTTTTATAACGGCTTGGTAATGCTCATTTACATAATTGCGCAGGGGTTGCAGGGTGTTTTGGCACAATAGTTTTAGCGCATTGATAATGGTTTCATCGGGGGTGTATTGCTCTTTAATGCCATGTTTATCTGCCGTGGCAGATCGCAGCATCTCGCCAAGGGTAAAGTTTGCGGTTAGTTTTTGGGTTAAGTCCATAGCAACTATTTTTTAATCGGTTTTTTTACCGTTTAAGAAGGAAAAAGGCTTGGTTTCGGGTAGTTTTGATATAAAATGGACGCATAAATCGCTACCTAAACCAAGGCCAAAGGCTATAAACAGCAGTGTGCTTTCGTTATCAACCTGATAATACTCTTGCAAAAAGCGCATAATGGTTGCGGCGCATACCAAGCCCACGGCCTTTTTAAGCCAGTTGGTTTGCAAAAAATCTACCCAAATCAATTTGGCTTTGATAAGCGAACGTAGCAATACGCCCAGTAGGATGAAGAAGCCACCGGCTGCTACCAACGCAAAGTTGGTAGTACCGAGGATGAGTTTAAGGGTTTCCATTGGTATTGTCTTTTTTAGTGGGATTGAAATAATGGGGCCAGCGTCGCATAAGCCAGCTTTTAATAGCAAGCACTACAATACCTACAAATACTGACCATACAAGCTTTTCGATATGGGTAATGATAGTGGCCATGCTCCAAAAGCAGATGATGGCGGCTTCAAGTTCCAGCTTATCCCAAATAAAAAGAAAGAGGACATGTAGGTTTTCAGAGAGATGTTTCATAGCATTACCAGCGGTACCAGGTTGAGTTTGCTAAACGGTAACGGTAGGATATGCTACCGTTGTGTAACACCGGAGTTCCAGAGGAAACTGTTTGCCCGCTGTTGGGTGATACTGTGAGTGTACCAATGCCATTGCTGCCCACAGCTAGCGATATTATTTGCCCGTTGCTAGGGTTGGGTGGCATGGTAATGGTTGCTGTTGAAAAGCCGCCCGGGGCATTAATTATTACGGTTGTTATATCATCCGGAATGGTAAAAACACTATCGGTTTGGGTGTAAAATTCACCTGCTAAAATCAGGCTGCTGTCAATGCGTGCGCTGCCCCTTACATCAAGCGTTTGCTGTGGCGACGATGCTGAGCCCAGTATTAACGCGCCGTTGTTATACAAGCTGGCGCGGGGTGTATAGCTACTGTCTACCCATTGCATATTAGGTGATGCCTCACTGGCATTAATGCCCACTACAAACTTTGTAGTAGAATCAAAGCGGATGGTGTTTGACTTGTTATTAAGGGCAGAATTACCAAAGCCCATAATTAAATTGTCTTCATTATATACACTAAAAAATGCCCTGTTTATGTTGGTGCCAATACTGTTTTTTATTAAAACATAATTGGGGTCAATTGCCACCTGGCTCTCAATAGCATTGGTAACACTGTCTTGCACAGCTATGCCATGCGCCATGCTGTTTGATAAAAACAAGTATTTTTTGCCCCCGTTTACATAGGTAGTAGCCAAGCTACCGTGTACAGTTAATGTTTGGGTTGGGTTTGATGTGCCTATGCCTAACCTGCCGTTGTTGCGTATAGTCGCAATGGTATCGCCGGTTTGCGTTTGCCATTGTGTATTTACTCCTAAAGGTGAGTAGCCTCGCACTTCTATACCGTTATTATTTAACAGTATAGAATTTTTTTGCAAACCTGTTTGTTGCCCCAAATACATGGATGAGCCATGCATGGTAATGTTGGTGAAATTTAGGTTAGCCAAATCACTAACTGCACTTAATACAATAGTATCATTACCTATGCCTATAAGGCTTCCGCGATTACCATTTAACGAGTCCCAACTAAAAAAGCCTTGGTAATGTGCTGGGCTGCCTCCAAAATTACTTAGGCTGTAATACCAGCCGTTAGCAGTATCGCGCTGACTAAACCCACCATATACATCAAGAATATTGGCGGGGTTTGATGTGCCAATGCCTACCTTGCCATTGGTGCGTATTACGGCATTTGCATTTGTGGTATCGCTACCAAAATATACATTTTTTTTAAACCATTGGGCCGTGCCTACGGGCGTAATATACTGCCCGTAGGTGTTGGCACTTACAATGGCTAATACTATTATTGTTATTAGCTTTTTCATTGATTAGGATAAATTTTTAATACAGTGTAGTGTTACTTCTAAGCCTGTGTTTATGGGTTGGTCAAAAACTATTAACCCTATAGTGTCGTCAAACGAAACGATGCCTGAACTTGGCATGCGGTTTACATCTAAAAACTGGTCAAGTATGGTAACACCAATCAAGTCGGAGATTGTGTAAGAGTTTCCTCCATCGCCTGTTATTGTTACCACTTGCAGGGCAAAATAGCTTTGCAATAGGGTAGGGGGTACTACATAAGCCTGGCCACCACTGATGACCAATAACTGGTCATCAGTAAATAATTCTGTGGCCTCTGGCAGGCTTTGTAAATAGTCTATTAATGTTATGGTTGTACATGCTGCCATTTTATACAGTTATTTGGTGGTTACCGGGGCTTGTAAAACAAAAGCCTCCCAAGCCTGAAAGGAGGGATTGTCCCGGAGGACACGAACAATCCCCTATTGAAAATCGCATTCAAATACGTTGGCCGGGCGGGCTACAGGGCATGGTAAGCCATACTGTGTAAACTTAGCTTTTACCTCGTAGTGGGCTTTGTCTTTATACCCTTCGGGAATTACAGGGCCGGGCAATACCGTGGCAGGCTTATCACTTACGTGTACAAAATTTTCGGTAACGTAGGCTACGCGGTAGTTGCCGTTTTTCATCAGGGCAGTGTAGGTGTCGCAGTTGGCAGCGTAGTTACGGTCAACATACGATACCTCAAACGATACGCTCGAGATGTCACTTTCGCGGTCGCCGTAGCCATCTTCTTCGTTAAAGCTTGGCGCGCCTAACGAGCCACGCACATCGGGTACAATCATAATTTGGCCGCTGGTAATGCCGCGGGTCCATTCGGCTTCGTCGCTAATGTCGTCGTTGGCAAAAGCAAAATCTTTACGAATAAAGGCAATTGCGCGTATGCGTCCCGGTTCGGGGGTTACGCAGCAATCGGTTACGTATGCGGGCACGTCAACGCACCCTGTTAAATATGATACTGACATTTTTTTAGTTGTTTTTTAGTAATGATTTTTTTGGTAGAAGGGATTGATATTTTTCCTTCTTAATTTTCGGTGCCAAGGCACCCGCAAATATCAAAGCACTTACGGTTGTAGGTACTTTCAATAGTGTAGCCAAACAGCATTAGCGCGTGTTGCGGACCAAGCTGGTAAGCGGTGTTGCGGTATTCTTTTGCAAACACGGCCATTGCATCGGGCTGGGCATCGGTAAGGGTTACCGCGTTTATTACAATAGGTAAATTACTATAATCATTTTTTTTAATTGTTGATGGAAAGCCTGTAACAACAAGCGCCCCAAGGGTTTCAGCATCTAGGTTTAATGCATCTAACCGGCCAAAAACAACCAGTTGCATTTTGTTAGTTTCCTTACGTTCATTCAATTCCAAATCAACATAGGTAGTTTGCAAATGCTTGTGGTAAATAATAATTGGGTAGGTATCATCTAGCCCAATGTAGTTGTATTCTTGCGCCTGTTTATTGTATACAACCGGCAGGTATTGCAGCTTATCATTACCCTCAATGCTTTGCATGGCGGCTGTTTGCGCTATGGTATTTATAAAATACCCCGGCTGAAAGCGGCTGTCGTACAGCGCATCTTGCTTTAGGTAGTTATTTATTAGGGTAATTTTATTTTCCAGAAAAAGCATCGTTTACTATGTTTTGGGCTAGTTGTATTACTTGTTGTTCTTCGGCTACGGTAGCATCCCAAATGGGTTTGCCGTATTTAGTTTCCAGCTGTTGGGCGCGGCTTACCATGGCATCGTCGGCAAAGCCAATACCTTCGGGCAGGGCTACCAAGCTATCGCGCAGGTGGCCTGTACGCACCAATATGCTGCCAATGGGGCTACCGTCTGCCGCTATGCCATTAACATGTATGCGTGTTTTTATTAGTGGCAAAAGCAGGTTATACCCTTCGGTTTTTATGGCCGCATTTAAAATGCCTGTGCCGGTGTTTAGGTATGATATTGATGTGAGGATACCATCAATCACACTTCGGGCGTTGTGCGTCATCGTTATCATGGCCTACGCTCTTTAAAGGTTACTACATCGTTACATTCAATGCAACAATCGGTACCGAATGATACTGTTGATAGCACACTGTCCAATTCTTCGCGGTATTGTGCTACCAGTTCATCGCGCAGTTGCTTGGCTTTATCGGCCCCAAACAAAGTGTATTGGTTTAACCGCGGACTATGAATGCGTTCGTTCATCAACTCTATGCCATATAGTAGCAACAGGCTTTGGGTAAACAGGCTTTTATTGTTGCAAACAAAGGCACTCCAGTTGCAGCGTATAGATAGTACAGCGCTTAAGCCAAAGGTGTTGTTTACCTTTACTATACCGCCTAACGATGGTTCTACTTGCTGCTCTACGCCGGTAATAACAACATCGCAGCAGGCGGCTGTATTGTGCGCATTTACATTGGTTAGCGGGGCAATAATTTCTTTACCCGGGTATACTATGTAAAGCTCTTTAGCACTGTAATTTTTGCCTACATAAAAGGTGTTCCATTGGTTGGCAGTAATGGGGTTTACAAAAGTGTCTATTTGAT
>JANOCJ010000344.1:0-6406 GCA_031412115.1 Flavobacteriales bacterium | reverse complement strand
TCGCTGTGGCGGCTCAGTTCAAACAACATAAGGCGGCCTACCACGTGGCTCGAGTTCCACGAGTGGATGGGCAAGGTGCGCTCATAGCTATTCTCGCCTGTTTTTTTGCGGCGCAGGCCATAATGTTCTATGTAATTTACTATCTCTAAACTTATAGCCCCAATAGTAGCTGCGGCCCAAAAGTAAAGCATGGTATTAAGGTTGAATATAAGGTAAACAGCCAGTAGCATTGCCGATTGCAGAAAGAAATACATCAACATTTCGTTATGAATTGACCAAAACGATTGTTTTTTCTTTTTCAATTCTTTCAATTCAATCTTCCAGGCCGATAGGTAGCCCATTATTACAGAACGAGGAACAAAAGCGTATAACGACTCGCCATAGCGCGATGATGCAGGGTCTTCGTCAGTAGATACATTTTTGTGGTGCCCGCGGTTATGCTCTATAAAAAAGTGCATATAAAGCGAGGTTAGCAGCAACGATTTGGCTAAAAACTGCTCTGTTTTATTTACACGGTGGCCCAGCTCATGCGCTACGTTTATGCCAAATGCACCACAGCTAATGCCCATTGATAGTATACGGCCGCTAATTTCAAGTGGGGTAAGCTGCTCTTGCATTGAGAATAAGAAGAGTACTAACAAACCCCATTGTATAGGGACTATAGAATAAATTACCCAGTCGTAAAAACGGTCGTTTTTGCGTAGCTCTTCTTCAGCCTCGCTCATGTTTTTTGCATCGCCACCCAAAATAAGTTCGGCCAAAGGCACTACTAAAAAAGCATACAAGGGGGCAGCAAAGGTTAGCCAACCATAAGATGTTAATGATACTACGCCAAAAGCAACTGCAGTAAGTGCTGTAAAGTATTTTAATGCTCTAAAATTCATGATATAATGAGTTTAGTTAGAACAAACATAATAACACTTAAACTAAAAACCAAATAATAGTTTACTTTTTTTTATCCTTATTTATAATCTGTTTAAGTATGATTAGTATTTTTACCGCGATGGGAAGACGATCGATAAACAAATTTAGGGTTACTGACCCTGAGAAACAAGGAGCCTGGCTGGATATACTTACCCCACACCTAAGGCAACGCGGCATACGCGACTTGTCTGCCGATGAGATGGCATCGTTAGTAGGCGTTAGCAAAGCTACGTTTTATAAATATTTCCGCTCGCGCGATGAGGTTGTGGAACTGTTTACCCAGCGCAAGTTGGACAACCTAAAGGTATTTATAGATATACTAAATGACGAAAGCTTAGACTATATAGCACGTTATAGAAAATCGAACGAGGAATTTTGCCGCAATTTAGTTGATGTATCGGCAGTGTTTTTGGCTGATGTAAAGGATATGTACCCTGAGGTATGGAACAATATTGTACAATTCAGAACTTTTAGCGAGGATATGGTACATAATTTTTACAAAAAAGCCATACGTGCCGGCATTTTTACCAATATTAACCCCGTTATACTCCGCGTTAGCGACCACCTTGCTTTTGAACGCCTGAGCGACCCCGAATTTTTAAAAGAAAACAATATGGAACTGGCCGATGCCCTTAGCCAGTATTTTGAAATAAGGTTTAATGGTATTGTAAACAACAAAATATAATTTGCAATGCAACCTACTAACATTGAAACATTAAAATTTCCTATTGGCAAGTTTGAATACCCTGAAACACTCGCTGCCGAAACAATCCAAAGCTGGATTAATGATATTGAAGAATTACCGTTGCTTATAAAAGCGGAGGTTGAAGGACTTGGTAACGAAACCCTTTTGCAAAGCTACCGCCCCGGCGGGTGGACAATACAACAGCTGGTAAACCATTGCGCCGATAGCCACATGAATGCTTTAACCCGTTTTAAGCTTGCGCTTACAGAGGATAACCCCACCATAAAACCTTATGCCGAAGCCCTGTGGGCCGAGTTACCCGACACGTTGGAGCTGCCGGTTAGCATATCAATACAAATGCTGGAAGGTATACATGCCAAGCTTACTATCTTACTAAAAAGCCTATCGGAAGAGCAGTTGCAGCGCACCTTTACGCACCCCGAATATATGCGCACCCAAACGCTGGCCTTTACTATAGGCTCGTACGCGTGGCATGGCAGGCACCATTTGGCGCATATACAGTTGGCAAAAAGAAGTAGTCAGTAGTCGGTAATCAGCAGCCGGATTTTTCCCCTGCACGCTATAAGCTACAAGCTATGCGCTAAATAATTATCTTTGCGGGTAATGAGTGATATGTATTCTAAATACGAAGCCGTTATAGGCTTAGAGGTGCACGTGCAGCTGCTTACCAAAAGCAAGGCCTACAGCGCCGACCCTGCAGACTTTGGCGATGCCCCCAATACCAATGTTAGCCCTATTACCCTGGGCCACCCCGGCACACTGCCCGTTACCAACCAAAAGGTGATTGAATTTGCCGTAAAGCTGGGCTTGGCGCTGCATTGCGACATTAGGGAAGAAAACCAGTATGCCCGCAAAAATTATTTTTACGCCGATTTACCCAAGGGCTACCAAATAACTCAGGATAAAACCCCCATTTGCACCAACGGCTACGTTACCATAAAAGATAATTTTGGCAACGATAAGCACATAGCCCTTACCCGCATTCACATGGAGGAAGATGCCGGCAAAAGCATGCACGACCAAGATATGTACGATTCGTTAATCGACTTAAACCGAGCCGGTGTGCCGTTGTTGGAGATAGTATCGGAACCTGTGATACACGATGCGGAAGATGCCTACAAGTACCTTACCGAAGTGCGTAAACTGGTGCGCTACCTTGATATTTGCGATGGCAACATGGAGGAAGGCTCTATGCGTTGCGATGCCAACGTATCTGTCCGCCTAAAAGGCGATTTGAAGCTAGGCCGCCGTACAGAGGTTAAAAACATGAACTCAGTACGTAATGTACGCATGGCCATTGAGCATGAAATAAAACGCCAGATAGAAATTATTGAAGCGGGAGAAATTATTGTTCAGGAAACGCGCAGCTTTGACGCTACCAACGGTACAACATTCTCGCTACGTACCAAAGAGATGGCGAACGATTACCGCTATTTTCCCGAGCCTGATTTACCGCCCATTATTGTATCGCAAGAGTATATTGATAGTGTAAAAGCCAACATGCCTGCCCTGCCCGATGCGTTGCATAAAAAATATACTTCAACGTTAGGTTTATCAGAATACGATGCTTCGGTGTTGACTGATACCAAAGGCATAGCGTTGTATTTTGAAGATTTGATTGCACATACCCCAAATACCAAGGCTGCGGCCAACTGGCTGATGGGCAACATCAAATCGTACCTAAATGAAAATGCGTTGGAGATTGATGAATTTCCGGCAAAGCCCGAGAATATTGCCAATTTAATTAAGCTTATTGACGAAGGCAAAATAAGCCACTCGGTAGCATCGCAAAAAATATTCCCGCTGCTGGTGCAAACGCCCGATAAATCAGCTTTGGCAATAGCCGAAGAAAACAACTGGATACAAGAAAGCGACAGCAGCAGCTTGTTGCCTTTGATACAAGAAGTACTGGCTAAATACCCCGAAAAAGTGGCTGAATACAAAAGCGGAAAAGTGGGTTTAATTGGCTTGTTTATGGGCGAAGTAATGAAGCTAAGCAAAGGCAAGGCCGATCCTAAAGTAACCAACGAACTAGTTAAAAAAGCGCTGGAAGCATAGCTTAATGAATAATGAAAAACTAAAAATGAAAAATCAATTATTCGCTTTACTCTTTTTAAGTATACTTTTAGCTGCATGTGGCGGCAATAGCGCATCAAGCCACCTTATATCAGGCACTATAGAAAATGGTGTAGGCAAAACACTTTATTTAGATAACATAAACGGTGCTGAAAGCGTGCGCATGGGCACTACCGAAATAAAGAATGACGGCTCATTTACCTTCGATACTAAAATTGTACAGCGTGGTTTTTACCGGTTAGGCATTACCCCATCAAATTATATTTTATTGGTGTTAGATTCTACCGAACACGTAACCGTAGAAGCCAATGCTGACAGCCTTTTGAAAAATGTTAAGCTAAAAAATTCGAAAGAAAATGAGGTGCTTGGACAGTATTTTAATTTGATGGGCCAATACAAAGTAAGCTACGACTCGTTGTACCAATACTACGGCCCCATGGTTGACAAAGACACTACCATAGCCGACTCTATTGGCATAGTGTTTACCAACCAAAACGAAACCTTAAAAAAGAAATACACCGCCGATGCTAAAGAGATAATCAGCAATAACGAAGGCCTGATGGCTAACATTTACGCCTTTGGCTTTTTTGATGATAATGACATTTACTACAGCGTTGATTTTTTTGAAAAAATGCTAAAGCCTTTTGCAAAAGGCTATGATAATAACCTGCAAATAAAAAGCCTGCAAACCACCATTGTAGATTTTAAGGAGATAGGCCCTGGCAAACCTGCACCCGAGATTAAAATGCAAAACCCGGCGGGAGAAATGGTAGCCCTATCATCGCTAAAAGGCAAATTGGTTTTGCTTGATTTCTGGGCATCGTGGTGCGGGCCTTGCCGTAAAGAGAACCCCAATATAGTAGCAGTATACAACAAGTATAAAGAGAAAGGCTTTACTGTTTTCAGCATATCGCTGGATGATAAAAAAGAAGCCTGGCTGCAAGCCATTAAAGCCGATAAACTAACATGGACGAATGTTTCCGACTTGTCAGGTTGGCAATCGTTAGCCTCTAAATTGTATAAATTTTATGCTATCCCAACATCGTTTTTAATAGATAGAAACGGCAACATTTTAAAACGCAACCTGCGCGGCAAAGACCTTGAAATTGCCATTGAAGATTATTTAGCTGCCGAACAGCCTGACACTACACAGAACTAATTTGCTATGAAATTGAAACACTACTTTACCGCTATAGCCTTGTTTGCCGCCTTATGTATACAGGCGCAAACATATTTTCAGCAAGAGGTAAGCTATAAAATAGACGTTAAGCTAAACGATACAAAGCACGAACTATCGGCCTTTGAAACGTTGGAATACAAGAACAACTCGAAGGACACGCTTACCTTTATATGGTTTCACCTATGGCCAAATGCGTATAAAGATAACAGCACTTCCCTTGGCAAACAGCTTTTAAACAGCGGCAAAACCAACTTTTATTTTGCTAAAGAGGAAGAGCGCGGTTATATCGACTCGCTAAACTTTACCGCAGATGGCGTGGCGCTAATTTTGGAATACCACCCCGATTATATTGATGTTGCCAAAGTTCATCTGGCAAAACCTTTGCTACCCGGCCAAACAGTAACTATAAGCACACCGTTTAAAGTTAAAGTGCCTATTGGCGTTTTCTCGCGTATGGGGCATATAAAACAGCAATACCAAATTACCCAATGGTACCCCAAACCGGCTGTTTACGATGCCAAAGGCTGGCACCCCATGCCTTACTTAGACCAAGGCGAATTTTATTCGGAATTTGGTTCGTTTGAAGTAAAAATTACCCTGCCTGAAAACTATGTAGTAGCTGCCACCGGCGACTTACAGGAGCAAACCGAGATTGACTTTTTGAATGAAAAAGTGAAGGAAGCCAAAGCATACAAATCAAACGGAAAAGATGATGAATTTCCTGCATCAGCAACTCAATACAAAACCATTACCTATAAGCAAACCAAAGTGCACGATTTTGCCTGGTTTGCCGATAAGCGCTATTTAGTAGGCAAAAGCCAGGTGGTGTTGCCGCAAAGCAAACGCACCGTAAACAGCTACGTTTATTACGTGCCTGATAATGCCAAATACTGGAAAAATTCGGCCAAGTATATTGATGATGCTGTATACTACTACTCGTTATGGAATGGCGATTACCCTTACAGCCACGCATCGGCAGTAGATGGCGCACTTAGTGCAGGCGGCGGTATGGAATACCCCAATGTTACCGTTATTGGCGCTGTTGGCGATACATTAAGTTTGGAAGAAGTAATTGTGCACGAAGTAGGCCACAATTGGTTTTACGGCATTTTAGGCAGCAACGAGCGCGACCATGGCTGGATGGACGAAGGCATAAACTCGTTGAATGATATGCGCTATACCTATACCAAATACCCAAAACTGGGCATACAAGTTGGCGAAGGCAAGCTTGCTGATATTGCAATTAAAGCTGTAGGATTAAACGGCAAACAGGCCCGTTACCTCAACTATATTTCGTATTTGTTTTCGGCACGCCAAAATGCCGACCAGCCCATACAAACGCATTCGGCTAAATTTAGTACGCTAAATTATGGGGCTGTTATGTATGGCAAAACGGCCCCATAATTTAGCGTACTAAATTTAGCCGAATGCGTTTGTATGGGCTGGTCGGCATTTTGGCGTGCCGAAAACAAATACGAAATATAGTTGAGGTAACGGGCCTGTTTGCCGTTTAATCCTAC
>JANOCJ010000343.1:0-1931 GCA_031412115.1 Flavobacteriales bacterium | reverse complement strand
GCTTAGCGGTAAATGATAACAAGGTAATTGGCAGCGGATTGGTATTCCAAGCACTACCTACGTAAAAGGTATTGTTGTAACCCGATGGGGCCATGCCATTTTTATTTGCTACCGGCACACCGGTAGTACCCCCACCGTTGGTTGAAGTACCCGGGGCTATGCCGCTAACTAATACAATACGTAGCATGGTAGGGTCGTTTACACCGGGTATGTTGCCGGCTGTTAAACGTAGCGACATGTTGCTGCCTGCAAGGCCATCGCCAGAGGCCATTGTCCAGCTCATATTATGGCGCACGTCTACAATTACACCGTTGTCATCAAATGGTGCAGTATAATCGTAATTGCCTGTAGCATTATTATGGCGCGCTGCTATAGTACCTCCGCTAGATGGGGTACCGGCATAGTAGGCGCTGCGGTTGCTAACGGTGGTTGCATTTTCTATATTTCCCAAAGGAAGCATACCTGCAACGTTGCCAATTGCTACCGCACTGGTATTAAGCCAACGCTTAAACGTGCCCGAAACAAACAGGCCTGAAGTATACGTTAATGTACCTTTTACTGCGGCAGATGTGCCTAAGGTAAATGTATAACCCGCAGCGGATACGTGTCCGGCAGTAAGGGTTAGTGTGCCGGTAGCATTATCATTACTGTTAAAAGTAATTTGCGGTATGGTAGTAGATGTATTGTTAAAAGTAAGGTTGTAAAATGCGTTGCCACCCGTGTATGCAGTACACGATATTGTTTGTGGTGCAGTACCGGTAAATGTTACAGTACCCGTGCGTGCATTAAAAGGGGCCGCGCTGCTGCCGGGTAAGCTACTATTAACCCAGTTGCCTTTTACAGTAATAAGGTAGTTTGATGCCGAGGGATCTAATATTGCAGCGCCGCTAATGGTAATATTGCCATTGGCAGTAATAGCGCCACGCAGTGTTTTGCTGCCCGAGCCGGTGTATTTTACGTGGTGGTAAGTGGTGCCATACACCTCTTGGCCTTGGTTGGTGTTTAAGTTATAATCAACAGTATTACCGTCAGCTGTGGCGTTAAGCGTTGTCAACGTCATATCTGTTGCGTTAGGCAACATACCTAAGCGCAAAATTGAGTTGGCATTTTGTACCAATGTGCCACCTACACCGCGCAACGATGTAGATACCGTAAGCGTATCGTAGTTGGTATATGATGCGTTGTTAGCACCATTATCAACCTCTATACGGGACAGGTTTAAATTTCCTTTTAAAAATTTTGCATTACCCAACAGGTAATACATTGTGCCGGTAGTAGTGCCGTTGCTGGCAGTAAACGTACCGTAATTTTCTATACTTCCGTTTACGTTAAATTCTTCGTCAACGCTAGAGCAGTTCCATGCACCGCCTATGTTTACAATAATATCGCCAAGGGTTTTAGCACCTGTAGCGCTGGTAGTACGCAGTGTACCATTTACTGTAGTAACACCTGTAATAGTAGCATCAAAGCCTGTAAATTTAAGTTCGGCGCCGCTGTTTACAGTAGCTGTTCCTCCAACAGTAAAGTTGCCGCCCAGTTGCGCTATGTTGTGGCTAACCACTACATTGTTTAATGCTAATGTTGCTGATGTGCCTTGAGGGTCAATGGTTAAATCTGATCCGCCAAAAGCAAGTGTAGAACCTGTTAAAACAGTAGTTCCTTTAACATACGTAAAATCGCCACCAATAGAAAGGGTATTGGTAATAGTAGCCGTACCCGATGCTTTATCAATAGTTAATTTTGGTAAGCGGCCTTGGCCAACAGTGCTGTTGCCTGTAAGGGCTTGCGCGCCTGTGCCGTTTACTAAAAGGGTAGCTGTACCGCCGCCATTAATACCGGTGTTGCCTAATGTAACAGCTGCTTTTGCTGCTATTGTGCCGGTTCCGTTTAAAAATAGTTGGCCGGTGCCACCTAATGCAAAGGTGTTGTTT
>JANOCJ010000342.1:0-6305 GCA_031412115.1 Flavobacteriales bacterium | reverse complement strand
GTGCCTTGTGGTGTGGCAACCAGTGTGAAGCTGTCTTGGCGCGGCCTTTGGCCTGTAGCAAAACGGTTATAATTCTCATCAGCGGGTGTAAAGTTAAAATCGCCGGTGGTAATAACAGGTAAAAACACCAATTTGCCTGTGCTATCATGTGTTATGTGCCTTGTACAAACCGATGCTATCGAGTCGCTAATAGCAGTAATGCTATTCTTCTTTGCTTCTTTGCCTTTATGGTCTAAATGGGTATTAAAAACAGCAAACTGTTGTTTGGTAACAGTATCGCGCAGTACTACCCAAGTGCAAATGCGTTTGCAGGCTGCATCCCAGCCTTTGCTAGGTTTACTAGGGGTTTCCGATAGCCAAAACCATCCTTTATCAACCAAAGTAAATTTATCTTTTTTATAAAATATAGGCGAGTATTCGCCTTTGGTTTTACCATTATCGCGGCCTACGCCTACACGGGCATAGTCGTGTAGAAAGAAGAAAAAATCACGCATCTGCACTGACACAACCTCCTGAAAGCCTATAATGTCGGGGTTGTTATCCTTAATTTGTTTAACAAGCCCTTTTTTGCGGTTGTTCCATTTATCCTCGCCATCGCCAGGGTTTTTATAGCGTATATTATACGTCATCACAGTATAGGTTTGGGCAGATGATGTAAAGGCAACTACTGTAAAGGCTAGTATTAACAGGCGTTTCATGCTTACTTATTATTGTATTTATTCATGGCATTATTAAGCCCTTCTAAAGCAAACGACTTAACAATATCAACAGCACGTTCAACGCGGGGTACAAGGGTTTTATTTTCCTCGTCGCCCCATTGGCCCAGCACATAATCTACCTGGCGGCCTTTGGCAAAATCGTTGCCTACACCAAAGCGCAGGCGTGCATAAGCAGCGGTGTTTAATATTTCCTGAATGCTTTTTAGCCCATTATGCCCACCATCGCTGCCGCTGCCTTTTAGGCGAAGCGTACCAAATGGCAAAAATAAATCGTCGGTGACTACCAGCAGGTTTTCAATGGGTATATTTTCGTCGGTAAGGTAGTGGCGAATGGCTTTTCCACTAAGGTTCATATACGTAGTGGGTTTAATAACCACCAGCACTTTATTCTTTACGCGTATAGTAGCTGCATTGGCCAAACGCCCTAATGCAAACGAGCCGCCTGCCTGTTGTACAAGCAAGTTGGCTACGTTAAAACCAATGTTATGGCGTGTATTTTCGTATTCAGGGCCAATATTGCCCAGCCCCGCTATAAGGTATTTCATAAAGCAAAAATAGCGTATAGCTTATAGCATAGCCTATAAAATGTTTTTAGATTTTAACTTTTAGTTTTTAGTTAATTATTTGCGTAAATCTCTAAAAACAACTGGCGCACTTTGCCGCCCTGTTTGCGTGGCTGTAATGATATGCGTAGGTCCTTTTTACCATCGGCAGTTTCATACGGCTGCATATTGGTAATGGCTTCTACCAATCCTTCGGGTACAGCAATTTTAAGCTCTTTAAACAGCTTGCTGGCCATATCAACCATATGTTTTAGGGCATCGTCCTTATCATTCAGATTAGAAAGAAAAAGGCCAATGGTAACGGTTTGTACGTTAATATCATTATGATGCTCATAAGTAGCCATGATACCATTGCGGCGTTCGCCGGGCTTAGGCGGCGCGCCAAACTCTATTACGTTTGAGTTGCAAACTGTTTGTCGGCCCTGTACACACTGGTATTCGGCACCAAAACCTGCCTTTTGCAATTTGGTGTTAATGTTTTTAAAATCGCCGGTGGCAGTAGTTAGCTTTTTGCTGGTAGATGCAGTTTGCTGCGCATTAACACTTAAAACAAAAGCAAAAGCTGAGAGGGATACTAGTAGTAATTTTTTCATAACTGAAATTAAAGGGTTGTTCAATTGGGTTTTACAAATGTAGAAGTGCGGAATCACATTTTCTTTGTAATGTAATGGTGGTTCTTACTTTACACCTACTCTACTCTTTCCAACTCTCAACAATATTAAAAATAGGCCTAGACCCCTTTATTACCTAAGAAAAAAACAAAACTGCGCAATTAATTAGCAATTAGCTAAAAAACTAAATACGATACAGTTATAAATAAAAACCTTACGTGGGGATATGTAAGAGGAAAGGCGTGAAAAGCAACTATTTTACCAACCCACTTACCAAACGTAGCAATTCTGTTTCGGCAAGTTTCATTTGGTAACCGGCTTGTATAAGGCGGTTTTGAGTGTCTTGCAGGGTTTGCTGTGCCAGCTTTAAATCAATAGTAGTAGCGTTGGCTATGCGGAAACGTTCCAGCATTATATCCACATTTTCTTGTGCAAGGGTGTTGCTTTCCTGCTCTAAAATATACTGCTGGCGGGCGGTATTAAAATTATTCCATGCCGATACAAACTGCGCACTAATGGTAGCCTGAAAATCTTTCAACCGTAGCTCGGTGCTAGATAGGTTGAGCTTGCTGTTGCTAATTATACGGCGGGTATTAAAACCATTAAACAGGTTCCAGCTAAGGGTTAACCCACCATTAAAACCAAGGTTTTGGTTAAACAGGGTAAAGCCTGCCTGGCTGTTGGTTTTGGCAAAATTGTATGCGCTACCTAAAGCCAATGTTGGGTATTGGGCCGACCGTGCCTCTTTAACACCATACTTGGCAATGTTGATGTTGCGCTGTATGGCTTGCAGGTCAATATTATTTTTTAAGATGGTGTTCTTCAACGAATCGTAGTTCAATGAATCTAACGCAGGTGTTACTTCTTCTACCGTAAAATCATTGCCCGATTCGCGCCCTAATAATTGGTCGAGCTGGCTTTTGGCAACGGCTATTGCGGCGCTTTGTTGTATTATTAGCGACTTCTGCTCATTTAAATCCAACTTAGCCTGCAACACATCAGTTTTGGGCGATGAACCAACCTGTAAACGGGTTTCGGCAATTTTAAGGCGCTCTTCAAAAATGCTAATATTTTCTAGCAATGCCTTTAGCGTTTGCTGTTCGCGCAGCACATTAAAATAGGCCGCCATAACATTGGCTACCGTGGTATTTATGGTTGATTTTAGTTGCAACTGCCCAACGGCATCTTCTTCGCCTTGGCGTTTGTATATATACTGCGCCCTAAGGCCGCTAAACAGTACATAGTTTAAAGCCAAACCCGCACCATAGGTGGTAGATACTACTCCATTTTTCTCAATACTGGTACCGTTGGTAAACCGCTGGTTAATGTTGGTGTTTGAGTAGCTACCATTGGCGTTTAAGCCTACCTGTGGCAGCATACCTGCATTGCCAATGGTATTGTTGTTGTCAGCAATCTGCGCATTGTTGGCAAAAATCTGTATGTTGTAATTATTCTTTAATGCAATTTCAACAGCGCCACTAAGGCTTAGCACCTGCGCTTTGCCTACAAATGCTGAAAATGCTATTAGTAATATTAACCTATATTTCATCGTGAACAGGTTTTTTATCGCGGTGAGACAAATAGGAATAAATAGCCGGTACAATATACAGTGTAAGCGCAACCGAGAACAATAAGCCGCCAATAACTACAATACCCATAGACATGCGGCTGGTAGAGCCTGCACCCAATGCCAAGGCAACAGGCAAAGCGCCTAAAGCAGTAGCCAAACTAGTCATTAAAATGGGGCGCAAACGCAACACCGAACCTTGTACAATAGCATCGGCACGCGCAATTCCACGCTCGCGCAACTGGTTGGTAAATTCTACTATTAAAATACCATTTTTAACTACCAGGCCTACGAGCATAATAATGCCAATCTCACTAAAAATATTAAGCGTTTGGTTGAAATACCATAGCGAGAATAGTGCGCCTGCAAGGGCCGGAGTTGCGGTAAAAAATATAATAATGACAGGGTCGATAAAACTTTCGAACTGGGCGGCCAGCAACAAGTATATTAATACAAGCGCTAAGCCGAAGGCAAACATAATGTTTGATGAACTCTCGGCATAATCTCGGCTGGAACCTGTAAGCGTAGTTGAGAAGCTATCATCTAATACCTCTTTCGAAATCTTCTCCATTTCTTTAATACCATCGCCTACAGTTTTGCCCGGCGCAAGGCCGGCCGACACTGTAGCTGAGGTATACCTATTGTAATGGTATAACTGTGGCGGGCTTGAATTTTCTTCGGTTTTAACCAGGTTATCTACCTGTCTAAGTTGCCCAACATTGTTGCGTACATACAGCGATTTCAAATCGAGGGGTTTGCTGCGGTCTTTATAATCAAGCTGGCTAATTACCTGGTACTGCTTGTTATTCATGGTAAAGTAACTAATGCGTTGCCCGCTAAATGATAGCTGCAAGGTTTGTGCAATATCAGCTACCGATACACCCAACGATTTAGCTTTATCCCTATCAGGAACAATGGTAAACTCAGGCTTATTAAACTTCAGGTTAACATCAACGTTTTGCAACACCTGGCTTTTGTTGGCTTGTTCTAAAAACTTAGGCAGCTTTTCTTTCAACTGGTCGAAACCGGGAGCCTGAATAACAAACTGCACAGGTTGCGCGCTACGGGCTGCACCGCCACCGGCCGATATGGTTTGTTCTTGCGAAGCATAAACACGCGCCTCAGAAAAACCTTTTGCTTTTTTATTTATATAATCGGCAATTTGCTGCTGGCTACGTTCGCGGTCGCCGGGCTCGGAAAGCATTAAACGCACAAAACCGGTGTTTACTGCACCGCTACCGGTAAAGCCGGGCGCAGTAACGGTTAAAACAATTTTATTTTCGGGTATAGAGTCCATTACAAAACGGCCCATCTTCAACATAAAATCATCTGTATAGCCATACGATGCCCCTTCGGGAGCGGTAATAGATAAGCGCATGGCGCTACGATCGTCTAAGGGTGCTAATTCTTTTTGTAGTATAACAAACAAAAACACTGTTCCACCAATAGTGGCCAGCCATATTATCCAAGCCCATACACGTATACGCAAAAAGGCTTCCAACGACTTGCGGTAGCCATCTTCTAAGGCTTCGAAAAAGGGTTCTGTTTTAATATAGAATTTGCTTTTCTTTTGGTCTTTGCGGAAAAGCTTAGCATTAAGCATGGGTGTAAGCGTAAGCGATACAAAGGCTGATATAAGCACCGCACTGGCAATGACAATACCAAACTCGCGAAAAAGCTTGCCTAAGAAACCGGGGATAAATATAACCGGCATAAACACGGCGGCTAGTGTAAGCGAGGTAGATATTACAGCAAAGAAAATTTCTTTAGAGCCTTCAATGGCGGCTTCCATGGGGCGCATGCCCTCTTCTATTTTTTTGTAGATGTTCTCTGTTACAACAATACCATCGTCGACGACGAGCCCTGTAGCCAGTACAATAGCCAGCAGCGTAAGTACGTTTATAGAGAAGCCCATAATGTACATAATAAAAAATGTACCAATTAGAGAAACAGGAATATCAATAAGCGGGCGGATGGCAATTACCCAATCTCGGAAGAAAAGGTAAATAATGATAATAACCAACAAAATAGCTATAAGCAGGGTTTCGCCTACCTCCTCAACAGATAGTTTAACAAAGCGGGTATTGTCAAGCACAATGTCCATTTTAAAGTCCTTTGGAAGGTCTTTTTGTAACTGGTCATAGCGTTTATAAAACTCATCGGCAATCTCAAGATAATTTGAGCCCGGCTGCGGCACTACACCCAAACCAATCATACCTACGCCTTTTACACGCAGCATATTCTCGGGGTTTTCGGCACCCAATTCGGCACGGCCTACATCGCGCAAGCGCACAGTTTCGCCATTACTATTAGTACTTATTATAAGGTTTTCAAATTCGGCGGGTGTTTTTAGTCGGCCCAATGTGCGTATTACCAACTCAGTATTGGCACCGTAAATTTTACCGGCTGGGCTTTCAATATTCTCGCGGTTTACAACGGCCTGCACATCTTGCGGGGTAACGTTGTATGCTGCCAATTTTTGTGGGTCGAGCCAAATGCGCATGGCAAACTTTTGCTGCCCCCATATTTGTATGGTACTTACACCCGGTATGGTTTGCAGGCGCTCGGCTAATACATTCTCTGCATAGTCCGACAGTTCTAACCTGCTTAGCTTATCGCTTTGCAGGGTAAGGGCCACAATAGCGTCAGAGCTGGCATCGGCCTTGGTTACGGTTGGCAAGCCATCAATATCTTGCGGCAATTGGCGTACCGCTTGCGATACTTTATCGCGCACATCATTTGCAGCGGCTTCAAGGTTAGCATCAAGATTAAATTCAACCGTAATAACACTTGAGCCTAAGTTGCTGGCCGATGATATGGTACGGATACCATCAATACCGTTAAT
>JANOCJ010000341.1:0-17403 GCA_031412115.1 Flavobacteriales bacterium | reverse complement strand
CGCCGCCTCTGGCAGCAAGGGGTGTAGTCAGGCGGCTTTTCATAGCGGCTACAAAACCGTTGCCCGTGGGGCTGTTTACGCTTTTTACTAAATCGGCACCGGTAATTTGGGCTTGCATAGTGGTTGCAGCCAGTAGTAGTATAAATGCTAATATTGTTTTCATCTTTTTAGTTGTTAGTTGCCGGTTCCCAGTTGCCGGTTGCCAGCATTGTTCATTGTTATCTGTTCACTGTTCACTGTTCATTGTTATCTGTTCACTGTTATCTTATTTTCTTTCAACTGTAATGTTGTAGCCCACCTTGGGCATGCCGCATTTGTCGGTTGCTTTGTAGGTAATAATGGTAAGGGTAACGCCGTTTTGTTTTGGGCTTCGGCTTACGGTGCTGCCCTCTTTGCCCACTTTAAGCATACCGCTAAAGCCCAGGGCGGCAAATTCGGCCATTAGCTCTTTGTAGCGGTCAACATTAATAGTGGTGTAGCTTATGCCTTTGCTAACGTAGCCTACGCTATTTTCGGCGCAGTTGGTGCCGCCGGGTTCGGCAAAAATGTTGCTGCCGCCGCCATACATAACGGGCGTATAGCCGTGTGCAATAATTTTATCTTCGAAGCAGCCGGTGTTGCCGCAGTTGGTAAAGCCAACAAAATCGGCCGCTACAAGGGTTTGCGCCTGTGCAACGAAAAATGAAAAATGAAAAACGAAAAATACCAACGCATATTTTTTTAACCCACTACCACAAAACCGAGTGTACAGGTTTGAAATTTGAAATATGATTTGTGGTGGCTTCATTATTAATCAAATCTATGAACTAAAATCTAAATGCTAAAATCTATTATAATTAACAATGAACAATTGATAGTGAACAGTGAACAGAGAACAGAGAACAATTAACAGGGAACAAAGAACAGAGAACAGAGAACAGAGAACAGTTTCTTTCCCTCACCCCGGCTTGCTCGTTACTCTCGCTTGCCGACCTTCTCCCACTGGGAGAGGGTGCCGAACATAATGAGGCGCCCGCCCGGATGAAAGGATTCATCCATTCGGACGGGGGTGAGGGAAACCACCAACCACAAAAAAATTATTACTTTTACACCAAAGCCCTTTTAGTTTGATGAAACGTATACTTATACTTTTAGTAGCCCTTTTGCCCCTAATAGCTATGCAGTTGCCCCGCACCGCATCCGAAGGGGTGCGTATTGGCAGCCAACGCTGGGCGGTGCGCAACCTTAGCACCACCACCTTTTTAAATGGCGATGAAATACCCCATGCTGCCAGCCTGGCCGATTGGGAAAAAGCCGGTAAGGAAGGCAAGCCCGCATGGTGCCACTACGGCAACGACCCTGCCAACGATGCCCTGTATGGCAAGCTATACAACTACTACGCCGTGGCCGACCCGCGCGGACTGGCCCCCAAAGGCTGGGTGCTGCCTACCGACAATGACTTTAAAACCCTGATTGACTTTTTAGGCGGCGACCTTGAAGCCGGTACCCGCATGAAAACCAAAACCGGCTGGACAGAAAACCTGCACGCCGACAATATTTGCGGCTTTAGCGCAACCCCCGCCGGCCAGCGCAACGCCCAAGGCAGCTGCACCCAAATGGGCGCCTACCTATACATGTGGGTAGCCAATACCGTCGCCGGCAACCAAGCCAAAACCTACACGCTATATTACGGCAACGGCGCCATTGCCACCAACCAAATGGATAAAGAATTTGGCCTATCCGTACGCTGTATGGTTGATTTGGCTGAGTAGAGACTAGAGGAGAGAGCCGAGAGCCGAGAGGAGAGAGGAGAGAGGAGAGAGGAGAGAGGAGAGAGGAGAGAGGAGAGAGGAGAGCCGAGAGAAAGCTTTCCCCGTCACACTGGGCTTGTCGAAGTGTGGGCGTTTGGCGCATACTGCGCCACCGGGCTATCCGCTGTAGCCCTCACACCCCTGCGCGTTGGCAGGGGCAGGTTCGGGGCTGCCGCTACTATCCCTAACGCAGGCTGGCGCGTGAGTTTTCTTCCCCCTCCTGAGGGGGTGGTCGAAGACCGGGGGAGTATTTTAAATCGCTCTAATCATACCCATCTGCGGTTCAGACAATTTTTACCGTTCAAATATTTTTTACTAATATGCAGTAGAAAAACTACTTGTAATGACAAATAAAAGTTCTCATAAAAACAAAAGCGCAATAATTATAGCTGTTATTACTGCATTAGCTACTGTTATAGTAGCTATTATATATCAATTTGGCAGTCATTCAAATTCTGATAAGCCTACAACACTTAGTATAGAAAACTCTCCGGGTGCTACCCAAACCAATACCCAAGGAAAAAACAATACAGTAATAGTTAATAATGACACAATAAAATCAGACACTATTAAATGAAGCCCTTATACTTAATAATTGTCTTTGTTTTATTATCGCACTATTTGTTTGCACAGATCCCAAATGTATATTCATCGGGGATAAATAATTCTAATGGTGCGTGCCTTACCAATGTTAATGGGGTAGGCAATACGGTATCTATTCATAATGTAATGCAGGCAAATGATGATTTACTTAAAAGAATTGAAAAAGAAATTAAAGCCGACTCTAAAAAAGCTGACCTATTAAAACCTATTTATAATGAAATTTTAAACAACCAAAAAGCACTTACACTTTTGCAGGTAGAGATTATGAATAGTGTTGACAAATCAGCTGATAGAGTTATAGATACGCTAGTAATTTTATTCAGAAGCTTTTTTACTACTAATTATAGCCTAGCTCAAAAAGATTCTTCATTGGTTAATCCGTTAAATAGTAACATTTATGCAGGTATAGCAGGCATTTCATGTTCAGATTCTACCTATTTGGTAACAAACCCGCTAAACAATGATGTTATATTAAAATCGCATAAAGACTCTACTGTTATTTTAGACTATACACTCTATGATAAAACAGAGGGCCTTAGGCTTTTTAAAACTAACACGGGCAAGTTTGGTTTTATAAATACCATTGGCGATGTAGTAATAAAACCAATTTATGATACGGCTGCCAATTTCTCGTGCGGTGCAGCATTAGTAAAAATTGGCAAAGAATATTTTTTTATAAATAAACAAGGCAAATTGTATTTTAAAATACCATTAAACTATAATACCGCCAGGTCTTTTGCAGAAAATGGCTTGGCAGTAATTGGCAAGGAATATTATAACCAAGCTTTAGAGCGCAATTACAACTATATTAGTATTGTAAAGGCAAAGCAAGGCATAATTAAACCTGAGTTTGATGGTTATTTCTCCGATGCCTCTGATTTTAAAAATGATGTAGCAGTTGTATCCAAGCCTATCTATGGTAACGAAATTAAAAAATATTACCCAAAAAACAATTTTACTACTACTGCAATTGATAATTATTTTTTAATAAATAATCAAGGAAAAATTATTGTAAACCTTGATACTTTATTGATAGATATTTCTAGGAATAGTGATGTTTCATGGGCCTATAGTGAGTATGGATATGATTATTATGGTTATGGATATTATTATCAGGCTACATTTTTTAAAACCTATAATGTTTTTTTGTTTGGTAATAAAGATAACAGACTAATAATTTATTGTTTGTATAGTATTGATGACACTGTTTCTACATTAAAAAATACTGAAAGAATTTTAATTTATGACTGGCAAAGAAATGGCTTTATAATTAATTATTATGATGACTATGATGGAGTTAGTATGCTGAATGATTCATTGCTTATGCTGTCAAAAAAAGTTAATGACATAAAAAAATATGGTGTATTTAATAGCGATGGGTTACAAATTATACCCTGTATATACGATACAATAATTTTTGATGGCAAGTATTTGACGGCAATAAATAGGAATAGTGATACAACAATGTATTTCTCTATGGCTGAATTTTATATTGATGTTTATACTGCTGACGGGGTATTATCTGTTAAAGAAAAAGGGACAGGCTATAAATGGGAAACCGAAAATATAATACAAATCAGGTGGTTTTGTCGCCCTCAAATTGGTAATATTAAACGGTATTTCATTGATAAAAATGGTATTGGAAAACTTATATTTTAAATCGCAATGCTCTGAGCATTGGATATATTTATCAGCTATTATGGCAAAAGCAGGTCATAAAATTGAATTACGCCGTTCTAAATCACCGTTCAGATAAATGAAACCCCTAACCACCCTAATACTACTACTATTTAGCGTAGCGGCCTATGGGCAAAACCTTACGGGTTTGCTGGGGTGTACTAATAGGCACGGGGTTGATAGTGTGCTAACTGCCAAGGGCTATACATTTAGCAGCAAAAGCAATGCTACCGGTATAGGCAAATGCTTTGCAACAGCCTATTACACCCATAAAAAAAAGCAGAGAATAGTTGTACGCTTGTGCAACGATACCCTGCAAAGCGTAACAATTGGTTATAGTAAAGCCCAATGGTTAAAAAATCAAAACAGGTTTGTAAAACACTTTGGCTATGTGTTTTTAAAAAAGGAATTGGTTGAGGTGGGAGAAGGGGATGATTATTGGGAATACATTTATCAATCAAAAGAATACCCGCATATTACCTTAATAACGTTTGCATGGAGCAGGGGAGGAGGGGAGAAATACCTTATTTATAATTTATATTTAGCGTGGGATAATGAGGTTAAAGGGGTTAAGTTTTAGCTTAGAGCCTAGAGCCTAGAGTGGAGAGCCAAGAGAAAACCAAGCGCCAGCGCGTTAGGGATAGGAGTGAGCTCCTGCGAGCGTATAGCCCGCCGCTATTGCAAAGCAAATGCGGAACGCCCTTATTAGTTGCCAGTTCTCAGTTGCCAGAATGTTTATTGTTTATTGTTTATTGTTTATTGTTCACTGTTCGTTGTTCACTATTATTCCGGCTTATTGTTTACGGTAAACTGGTAGTGCAGGCCATCTTCGTAGTTTTCAGTCTCAACAAAAATAACCAGACGCGTGCCGGGGTAGTGGTAAATTATGCCTCCGGCCGTTAGGGTTTGGTACACCACAAAGCCGTAGCTAAGTATATCATTCACCATCTGTCGGTAGCTGGCTTCAACCACGGTTTCAAACTGCACTACCGATCGGTCTACCATACTGTCGTACAACAGGCTGAGCATGTTTTGCCCTTCGGTTACTGATAGTAGGGGCTTATACTCAAAAGTGTATTGGGTGGTTTTGTACTCACCGTCGTAAATACTGTCGGCAAACTGGTAGCCGTTTGTTTGGGCTGATGTGGCAACGCAGGCATAGTCCCTACAGTCTACCAAATGCACAAGCTTATTTACATTAAGCTGTGCGCCGGTGCTATTACTTAGCAGTAACACCGGCAAAATGAAGTATAGTGCTTTCATTTTCGATGTGTATATAAATCCTTCTCACTACTATTGAAACAGGCGGTGGCTTTACTATGTTCAGCAAGAGAATGAACAACGAACAGAGAACAATGCTGGGAACCGGCAACTGAGAACCACCAACTAAATAATTAGCAGTCAATTTGTAATTGTAAATACTCTTTTTATATTTGTTTGATAGTTAGTTGATTGTATTGCGCTGATTTTTTGCCCTTTCTGCCTAGTGCGATAAGGTATTCTCCACCTAAAGTTGGTTAGTTTTTTAGTAGTAAATATTTTAAAAAAAACTATTTAAATGAAACTTAATACCACCCTTTTTACATTTTTGTTGCTGGCAATGGCAACCGGCATTAAGGCACAAAATATACCTATTACCGCTACCGATTTAATTAGCAAGGCCGCTTGTGCCAACAAAGCCTGTGCCGATGAATATGCCAAAAAAATTAAATACAAATTAGAAAGTTCGGTTGGCGATACAATTTTGCAATATAGGCCCATAACACGGGCAAGTGCTAATGATATAACTAACATAGAATTTAAAATTTGGGGTAGTGTAAACCGCTTAAGGTTTATGACCCAAAACCAAAAAACGTACGATGCCTTATTTAAAGCCTTTGTCGCTTTAGGCTATACTACCAATAAGCCTGCTTATATTGAAATGGGCGGCGCCGATTTTACAGCACCCAAATACCCAAAATGTAAATTAATATTTAGTATAGATAAAGACCCTTTTGGTATGGAAAAGGATACCTATTTTTTTGAACTTGTTTATACCAAGTAAACCCGCAAACACATTAAAACTAATGAAACATTTATTTACCATTACTTTTTTGTTGCTGGCAATAGCAGCCGCCAACGCCCAACTTACGGCTACCAATATTCTGGCAATTATGGCTTGCACTACAGAGCAATGTATTATTGATGTTGGCCAAAGCAACGGTTTTACGTTTACTAAAAAAGAGGATGTGCAAACCAAGCCCGAAGTGATAACTATGTACGACTTTGTTTCGGCTACCCAAATTTTAGATGGTAATAATACTATGGTTAGCAATAACTATTACCTTGCCTTTACACCCGCCACAGGCATTGTACATAATTTAGAAATTACCATTAAGCAAGAGGCTGCATATACTGCTTTGGTTGAGGGCTTTGTAAAATTAGGTTTTGTGCAGATAGACTCTTCCTCGCCGGGCAGCTTAACAAGGATTAAATACAAAAGCAAAACCAGCCCCTACCAATTAGAAGCAATTGTGTTTAAAAATCAAGCTGCTTTTAGCAAGGGCGAAGTTATACTTAACATACCTGAAAATTAGTAGTGGCATAAAAGGCCAAACGCCACTTTAATGAAAAACGAATAATGAAAAACGAAAAATTGGTTGAACCGGTATTTTTCATTTATCGTTTTTCATTTATCATTAATTAGCAAGTTGTGCAACAATTTGCTAATTTTACACCGTACTAAACCTAACCCTATGCCTAAAGTAAAACCTGCGGCTATAAGCGCCGCTGTGGACAAAAAAACGGTGGCCAAACCCAATGCCAAAAGCGGCCGCAAGCTGCTGTCTCAACTAAAAAATGTGGGCTATACCAAGCCCGAAATTGAAGATACCCTTAGCACCCTTTTAGCCCTTACGCTTGATGAGCTGGAGCATGTGCGCACCAATACCCTCAGCACCGCTTTTGAAGTAACCATTGCCGCCGCCATTATTGACAATGCCGCCAAAGGCAATTTAGCAGCACTTGAAAATTTGCTGCTTCGCTTGTTTGGCAAGCCCGGCGGCGCTATACTACCCAGTACCGATTTGCCTTTGGCAGATGACACCCCCGTGATTATTGAGCCTACACTACATGCCATTACCCGTTAAATTAGACCTAAACACACATGCCCACCAACTGTTTGCACCTCCGTTTTTTGCCCTTAAAAGCGCCTTTAAGCGTTTTGTAGTGGTGCGTGGCGGTGCCGGTGCCGCCAAAAGCTATAGCGTGCAGCAGCTGCTTTTATTACGCCTTATGATGCAACACACCGGCGATATTTTAGTGGTGCGCAAATATGGGGGCGACCATCGCGAGAGTACCTACAAACTGTTTAAGCAGATTATTGATAGCTGGAACATTGCCCACTGGTTTACCTACAACACCAGTGGCGACAATAGGCGCATTACCTACAAATACAACCATTGCGCGTTGGTGTTTAAAGGTATGGACGATGCCGATAAAATAAAATCAATAACCAACATACGCCATGTGTTGATAGAGGAAGCCAACCAACTGGAGCAATCGGACTTTGACCAGCTAACGCTTCGTCCGCGGGGCTTTGGCGATAGTCAGCTTTACCTTGTGCTAAACCCTGTAAGCGAAAACCACTGGATTAAAACACAGCTATGCACCGCCAACGGCGCGTATTACGACGATACCGACGAACTGGTTTTTACCTATCTCGATAATCCATTTCTATCCGTACATGATAAAAAAGCCATAGAGCGCACCCGTTTGGTATCCGACAACTGGCACCGCATTTACGCCCTTGGCCAATGGGGGGTTGATGATATGAGCAAGAAATTTGCTTGGGCATTTAATCAACATAAACACATACAACCCACGGTATACCAGCCCGAGCGCATTACATGGGCCACGTTCGACTTTAACGTTAACCCGCTGACCTGCACCATAGCGCAGGTGTTTGATGAGGAACAAACCATTAATTGCATAGAGTGTATTCGCCTAGAGAATAGCGACATTTGGAAGATGTGCGAGCTACTAAAAGTAAAATACCCCAACGCTATGTGGCACATTACCGGCGATGCTACGGGCAGCAATCGTCAAGCCATTAGTCGCGACAACCTAAACTACTACCAGGTAATAATGCACGAGCTGGGCATACACTCGCGCCAAATGATGGTGCCCACCATAAACCCGCCCATACAAGAAAACCAACTGCTGCTAAACTACGTACTCCAAAACTGGACGGTAAACATTGACCCCGACCGCTGCCAACCCCTCATCTTCGACTTACAATACGTAGAGCTAAACAGCCAAAAAGAAATCATCAAAGACCGCTCCGCAAGCCACCGCAACGCCGATTTTTTAGACAACTTTAGGTATTTGATAAATAGGGTGGCGGAGATAGGGTAGATGATAATTGATAGATGATAACTGATAGAGTAAAACTCTCCCTTGTAAAGGGAGTACCATTTTGCAAAGCAAAATGGGGAGGGATTATAGGGCGTTACGCTGCCTGTGGCATCGCCCGGGCTATCCGCTCGCAGGAGCTCGCTTCTATCCCTAACGCGGCTGGCGCATACTAAACACTCCTCCCCACCGTTTATAGCACTATGAAAACCCTTGTGCTATGCGTTTGTTTGCTTGCGTGCAGCATTGCCAATGCCCAAATTTTTACTGCCCAAACCCTTATGGATGCTATGGTAAACTGCAACCCTAAAGAGTTTACGCAATACATGAAAGCCTTGAAGTATAAAGCATCTAAAGAAAAGGTAAGGGGCAACTACACCAGTTGTTTGTATTACAAAAGCTTTGGCGATACAACAGTAACTATGAACCACGCTTACCAAACCAATTGCCAGGTTACTGTTTTTTTTGAGGTAACGGGTGCGCCTGTTGTGTATGATACTTTGTTAAGCCAGTTTATGCACAAAGGCTTTAAGCGGAATAAAGATTCGTCGGATGTGCTGGTAAACATGTATTACTCGCCGCAATACCCAAATTTTGAAATTAACCAAAGCACTACGCAAGACTATTACCGTAGGGTATTTATATCCTATTACCCTACAGGCAAGCACTGCCATATAGTGTACGATTGGTAAATTTTCTTCCCCCAGTTTTCTTTTCAACACTCCTACCCATTTTCTCCCAATTATCAAACTATCAAAATTCTGAATATCCCGCTTTATCAGCTATTATCCTGTTCAAACGGTTTCAGCAAACTTTGTATTACCCGTATAACCCAGTTATACCAATAGTTTAAGGGCTTTGTAAAACATCGGTTTGTAGCATTGTACTTTTGTCGGCATGAACAATTGCCCTACTTGCTACCAACACACCATTGCATCGTGTACCCAAACCATTCAGCTTAATATAAAGCTTGCCCCCAATGCCACCTACACCATTACCGTTACCGATAAGTTTGGTAACGTGTTTGTAACATCGGCCACCACCAATTCGGGCGGTGCTCTAACGCTTGATGTAAGTAATTTTCCGCCCTATTTGTTCAGCTCGTACGGCGGTACCTTACAACTGCAATTTTACGCCTCCAACAACTGCAACCCTGCCCCTTTTACCATTTGCGAGGTAGAATACACCTGCATAATTATTAAGGTAGTTGAGGTACTTGGCGATGATGGCAGCAACCATACCGCCCTAATACCCTGCTGCGATGATGGGAGCAGTGGCACAACCAACCCCGATGCCGACCCTAATACACCCGGCGAAGGCTCTGGCAGCAGTGGTGGCAATACCGGCGGTGGCACTACCAGCGGAGGCTCAACAGGTGGCAACGGCGAACCTAAACCCTAATTCAATTAAGAAATTAAAGAATGAAGAAATTAAAAAATAATATTCCTTCATTCTTTAGCTCTTTAATTTTTTAATTCAACACAAACCACAACCAAAATGAACCTTTTACTAAACCTAACCACCGCCCTTATTATCATTGGCGCCTATTGTGCCATTAATTGGGATGGTATGCTACTTTACCCGCTGCGCAAGGTGTATAACCATGTGTACGATTTTCTCTCCCTAAACATTAATGCTGAACTTAGTACCGCTACCCAATACAGCAATGCCTCTGAACCTTTAGCAGCGCAAGTGTTTCAATACATTTGTAAGCCGCTGTTTACCTGCCCCTACTGCATGAGCAGTGTGTGGACAATAGCGCTGTATGCCTTGGTGCAACAGCCCTTTTCGTGGTTTGTAGTTGCTAATATGCTGTGCACCATGGGCATGGTAGTGGTACTTTTTTCGGCTATTCAATACTTTCGCAACGAGGCATGAACTACATTGAAACCCTCGAAAATGCAGGCTATCGCCGCTGCGGCACCTGCCCCGGAAGCCCCTTTAAAAAAGGCAACGTTAAGTTTTCATTCATCACCCTAAACGGCAAAAAACACTTTGTAAAATACCAAAACGGCCGCCGCGTAGCTACCGCATTGGCAACTGAAGTAGGAGAATATCTCAATTAACAATTTACAATTTTCAATTATCAGGTTGATAAAAATATATAATCTGTTCATTGTTCACTGTTCATTGTTTTAGGGCGTTACGCTGCCTACGGCATCGCCCGGGCTATACGCTACAAGTCCTCGCTGCGCTGCGGGCTTTACGCTGCTATCCCTAACGCGCAATCCCCCGTCTGTCGCTACGCCCGCCCGGATGAATGCTTCATCCATTCGGACGGGCGCCAGCCACCCCTTTTATAAGGGGGAGTAAATAAGTCTCGCAAAGCTCTCCCTTGTAAAGGGAGTACCCGAGTGTAACGAGGGGGAGGGATTTGCCAACCACTAAACCAAAAACTACAAACCATATATGGAAACCAGCCTTTACCAAAAAGAAATTGAACTAATGTTTTTTTACGCCTAAGTATTTAGCTGTCGCGTAGCAAATCTCCCTCTTTGAGGGACTACCCCGAAGGGGGGAGGGAGTTATTGTACAGCAAAAAACTCCCCCGTCCTCCTTAGGCGGACACCCCCTCAGGAGGGGGACAAACAAATCACTACACACAAACCACTATCCACTATAAAAAATGAAAAAACTACAAAAACTATGGCGCAAGTATGTAACGCGCCCCACAAAATTTAACGGCAGCAAAATGCCTTTAAAATATGCCTTTACCGCCAGCGGCATTGATTATTACGAACCCGCCCCCGAAAACGGTGGCCTGCAAATATTGCCCTGGCTGCGGGCCCTTACGCTGCACCAGTACTATGATGAGCTGCGGATGAATGTAGACCGCGAGTACCTTATAAAACACGCCGATACTGTTGAGCTGGTTATGAAAGGCCCTAAAGATAAGCCCAAGCGCAAGTTTGGTTTTGATGATTTGAACGAACTATCTAAACTAAACAACATGCTAAAAGAGCGCTTAAATTTTATTTACACGCCCGACCTTATTTACAAAGTAGCCAGCGTTGTTTTTATTGATGAGGCCGAAGACCCCAACAAATACGACGAAGCCCACAACCGCAAAAAAATTGAAAGCTGGAAAAAAGAGGGCCTTGCCAATTTTTTTTTGAACGAACCCGTACAGAGGCTGATACCCTTTTTAAACTCCTCGCCGCTCGATATCCAGAACTATGGGGAAATGGTGGAGAAACTGCAGAAAGCGATGGACAAGGAGCTACACAATTCCTTTTTGAATGGGCAGGAAACCGCCTAGATAATATTGAAGCCCTGGTTATAGAACACCTTTGCCAGGGCGATGCCACACGGTTAGCACTTACCTACCCGTGGGGCATTATAGAGTTTTCGGGCAGGCTAAGCAAGGCTATTGATGCTTACAAAAACCGCCTGAAAAGAAACCATCCCAATTATAATACCGAAGATTAAAAAAACATGGCTAAAATTATTCTTGAAATAGAGGCCGACCCTAGTGGGCTGGCCCCCGCCGCCGATGCTATGAGGCAACTGGGCAAAACGGCCGACGATTTGTATACCAAGCTGCAAGGCGCGGCGGCAGCCTACAAAGCTACGGCAGCAGCATCTGTAGCCGCTGCTGCCCAGTCGGTTGATGCGCAAGGCAAAGCCACCAAAAGCATTGAAGACTTTAGCAAGGGCCTTGTTGAGTTAAACAAGGTGGTAGCTAACGGTGCATTAGGCAAAATGATTGAAGACCTTACCAACCTTAGCACATCGGTTGCAGGGCTGGTAACACAACTGCAAACGCTTACTGAGCAGCAAACCAAAATGGTTTCATTAATGGGCGAAATGAGCGACGCCGGGCTTGAGGCTACCGATGCCTTTAACAACCTTAAGCAGAGTTTTGATAAAAGCTCAGACACTATTGAAAAAACAATAGATGCTATTGGCGGGGTAAAAAAATCGACAGACGATTTGGAAACGGGCAAAAAGGCAGTTGGCGAGTTAACCGATGTTTTTTCGGCAGCTAAAGATTCGGCCGAGGCTTTTGGTGTAAATACCGAATACCTAACAACCATTATTACCACCCTAAATGCCGTTACCAGTGTGTTTAACGTGTTGATGAAGATACAGGCCATGATGCAGAAAGACAGTGCCGCATCAACCGCCATACGCAATTTGGGGTTAAAGGAAAGCACTATTTTTACTACTGCCAATAGTTTGGCTACTAGCTTGGCTAGCGGTGTTTTTAAACTGTTTGGCGTGTCGGTAAATACTACATCCAACTCATTTAAAGTATTAAAAGGTGCCATTATATCAACCGGCATTGGCGCGCTTGTAGTGGGCATTGGTATGCTTGTAAGTGCCATGTCTGACTTGTTTAGTAGCACTGATGATGTAGCCGAAGCAGAAAAACAACATGCAGCCGAAGTTGAAAATAGTATAGCTGTAATGGAGCGAGAAAATAAGTTGCTTGAAGAACAAAACCAGCGCAATATTGATGCTGCCGAAAGCAAGCTGAAACTGGCTAAAGCCAATGGCGATAAAGAGGGCGAAGAGCAAGCCGAAGAGTTGGTTTTTACAGTTAAAAAGGACTCTTTGGTTAAAGAGATGGAAAAACTTAAGCAGGATATAAGCCAGCTTGCGCCTAAAGGTATTGTGGTGCCTGCCGAAATGAATGCTGAAAATATTGATGCCACTATTGGTAATGTAAACGATGAAATTAAAAAGCTGGAAGATGCTAAACTAAAGGTTGGCGACGATGATGATTTAAAAGCCAGTTTAGATTCTAAAATAAAGGAGTTTGAATCGTTTAATAAAAAGCTGTACGATTTATCAAACAAAAACAGCGATATGAATAAGCTGGTTGATGATAAAGCGGCCGATGATATTGCCGATAAAAAACGCGATGATGAACAAGTAGTAAAAGACAAGAAAAAAGCAGCAGACGACTACAAAAAAATATTAAAACAGCAGCTTGATGATATTGATAATTTTTACGACCAAAGCCTTATAGGCGTTACCCAAGGCTCGGCGCAAGAACTTGGCATTACCAAAAAATACCTTCAAGATAAAATTAGCTACTACAAAAAAAGCTACAAGGCACTGGAAATGCCCCTTAGCGAGTATAACCTTAAAGTGGCCAAGCTAGAGGATGAACTGAAAAACCTAGGCAAAAAAAGCCTTGACGAACAACTTAAAGATAAAAAAGATGCCAATGATTTGGCTATAGCAATGACCTTAGATGGCTCATTAGCGCAGCTAACTGCCAAAATACAAGCACTAGAGGATGAGAATAAAATAATTGAAGATAACCTTAAAGCTACCGGCATAATAAGCACAGAGAATAAGCTGCTGCTAATAAATAACCTAAAAGATAAAGCAGCCATTGAAAAACAAATACTTGAAAAAAGTTGGGACAATTTAACTGAAAAAGAAACCATTGCCAAGCTGGAGAACGACATATCAGCTACCGGCTTTAAAACACAACAGCAGTTGCTGGATGAGTATAATGCCTTAAAAGCAAAGGGCTACCACACCACCTACGATGTGTTTTTAAAAACACAAATGGATGGGGCCAATATTGAAAAAGATATTTTGGCTACCGGTTTGGTAAAACAAGATCAACTGCATAAAGATTATTTAGCGTTGCGGTTAATGGGCTACACCGGCGATTATAATGCCTATTTAGCCAATGTAAAATTAAAAGTAGATGCCGATAAAAACCGCCTGGATGCCGAAAATGCCATTATTGCTACCGGTATGGTTACTAAAAGCCAGTTGCAGGCCGATTTTGAAGAAGCCAAAAAGAATGGCTACGTAACCGATTATGACAACTTTTTAGAATGGGAACAGAAAAAGGTTGATGCCCAAAAAGAATTGCAAGAAGGCATGCGCGATGCGGCATTAGAAATAGGACAGGAAACCATTAGTACCATTTTTGAAATTACCAATGCCAACCGCCAAGCTAAGTTTGATGCTGAAATGAGCGCGCTGGATAAAGAAAAGCAAGCCAAACTGTCAAACGCCAACCTTACCGAAGCCCAAAAAGAAGCCATTAATAAACAATACGATGCCAAACAAAAAGCCCTTAAAAAGAAACAGTGGGAGGCCGATAAAAAAGCAAAACTATCTGAGGCCGTGGTAAACGGTTTAATGGCCGTTACCAAAATATTAGCCGTAACACCTCCTTTGCTTGGCCCCGGTATACCCAATCCCGGTTTTATTATAAATTTAGCTACCACAGCAGCAACAACAGCTTTGCAAATAGCTAAAATAGCATCGGCACCTACACCGCAGTTTGCCCGCGGCACGCGCAACGCACCGCCCGGCTTTAAATGGGTAGGCGAGGAGGGCCCCGAGCTAATTAATACCCCCGGTGGCCATGCCATTATTACCGCGCCCGATAGTGCCCTTATCTCATCAGTATTTGATAAGTACGGCTTACCATCGCTTAGTGTGCCGCAGTTTAACGCTGCCAATATTAGCAATTTGATAACTGCCGAAAGCGGTGGCAGCAGCCTTAGTTTAGATTATGACCAAATGGGCCGCAGCATTGCCAAACACCTGCCCGAAGGCACCAAAGTAAACATCAATATGGATAAAGATGGCGTGCACGCCTACGTAGTACGCAGCAATGCACGTGTAAATTATAACAACAACAAATTCCGTTTTAACTAATGCAGTTTCGCTATACATTAATAGATTATACCACCAGCCCTACAACAGGCGTAAGCACTGTAGTGCCTGAGCCTGTAGGTTGGGACGGCCTTAGCCTTAAGCTGGAGCGCGATAAGGATTACCATGGCTTTTTTGAATATACCGACGATGAAATATCGGGCCTTAAGTTTTACGACAAAGGGCGCGAAATTCTTAAAGCAGCGTTTGATGATTTTGGTATTGAAGCCGTTGTTGACTTAAAAATTGAAATACTATGCCTTCCGCAATCGGCGTTGGAAACATTAGAGGCCGATGCTGACCAATGGATGGTACTGTTTTTGGGCCGTATAGATTTTGACCGTACCCGCTATAGCTGCGGCCTTAAAGGCTGCTTTGCCGAGGCATCGGCAGCAAAATCTACCTGCTTAATGACGTTAAGAAACCGCTTTGACCAAAGCGTAGACTTGGATAGCAACAAAGATTTTGACGGCAATACATTGGATGACTATGCTGGTTTGGGTTTTGAAATGAACCTGCCGGGTAAAAATATATTGTATGCTTTTGAAGCCAGCCATACATTGCCCTTTAGCTATACATACAATTACGTTCAAGATTTATCGGGTGGGCCTGTTAATATGGGGTTGAATTTTAATTATGACGATATAACCCATGCTACACTGGCCCAAAGCAATAATACATTTAGCCAAACTTTTTTTGATAACGGTGGCGAAACTATACCTGATGGCCTACCTAGTTGGCTGGCAGAACTGCCTCCGCTTATTGATTTTAGAATTCCCTATAAAAATTTATGCTCTAGCAGGTTTGCAATTTTTCTTATTAGCAGAGGGGTTATAACCATTGAAACCTCTGCACTTATTTCAAATTTTGGTATTTACATTGCTGCTCTTATATTAAAAGCGTCGGGCGATATTATTTATTTAGATAGTACCGAAGTACGTGTTTATGACTTGCCCGTGCCTGCCGGTACCCATACTTTTCCTTTTAATATTGCTAGCGTGCGCAGCGAGCCTTTAGAGGAAGGAGACCTTATTTATTTTCAATTTATTATTCACCATTTAGTAACTACTGATACTACACCTGTACCTATTACCATTCAGTTTGATGAATTGCAGGCTAAAATATACAATGATGGTGTTTGCCCTGATAGTACTGCTGATGTATATTTAATAAACGAAGCACTTAGCCGTACGGTTGAAACTGTTACCAATGATTGTTTGCGCGTATACTCTAATTATTTTGGACGAACAGATTCTCTTCCCTACAATACTATTGATAGCACCAATGTTGATGGCTGTGCAGGGCTTGAGGTAATTGCTAATGGGCGTAAAATACGTAAAGCCATTTTGGCCGATGGTACTTCGCCTAAAATGTTTGTAAGCTTTAAAGGGCTTATTGAAGGGTTAAATGCTATACACTGCATAGGCTATGGTATAGAGCCTGATACCTTTAGGGGGGGCAACAGCCAACTGCTACGCATTGAGCCGTTTGAGTATTTTTATCAAAATGATAATATACTTACCTGTTTAATCGTACCCAATTTAAAATCGTCGGTTTTGGCCGATATGTTTGTATCAAAATTTACTAGTGGTTATAAAAAGTGGGAGGCTGAACAGTTGGCCGGTACTGAAGATTTTCATGGGCAGCGTGAATATCGTACCAATATTTCTACTATTAGTAAAGATTTGCAGCAGGTTAGCAACCTTATAGCATCAGGCTTTGCTATTGAAATTACCCGTAGGCAAGCTGGCGATAATAAAGACTGGCGCTATGATGATGATATATTTATTATTTGTGCAAGGCGTGGTTCAACTGCTATTGAAGTAGAGTTGGATGTTATAGCACCGGGGTATAATAATATTTATTCGCCACAAACGCTTTACAATATAGCTATTAGCCCTATTCGTAATGCCATGCGTTGGGCAAAGCGCATAGCGCAAAGCCTGTTGCCAAATTGGAATACGGATATTGATGGGATACTAAAATTTAGCTTTGGCCAGGCAAATTACGTTGCCGAAACACTATACACCAATACTACTTGCCGCATTGAGGGGGTTAGGGTAAACGAAAGCCAAAATATACACCAGGCAGACTACGAGGATACTAATATGCCTATACCGCTTATGTACAATATAGTAGATGAGTTTGAGTACCCCTTATCTTTTGTTGATTATTCAGCAATTATAACAAGCCCTTATGGTATGGTTGAATACTCATGCAATAATGGCCAATCATTTCATGGCTTTATCAAATCGATAACTTATAAACCTGCCGATGGTAAAGCGACATTTCAATTAATAAGAGC
>JANOCJ010000340.1:0-2974 GCA_031412115.1 Flavobacteriales bacterium | reverse complement strand
AATAAACCGTTTAGTAAAGCGTAAACTATTAAAAGAAGTGGTTGATAAAAATGATAAACGAACCAAACGTATATCACTAACACCTGCAGGTTTTATAAAAACCCTCAACGGTAATTTTAGCGCTGTTGCCGGCGTTGTATTCTATACCCGCTACAAGGTGATTCCCATTAATATATTTAACCCCATTTTGCTTGTTAACCAAGTCGCCTTGCGCATTGCGGAAGCCCAGTACGGTGTACGATGGTAGCTGAAAATAACGCCCTGCATTAAAGTTTAAGGCAAAGCGCTCGCTAATGCTATATGAGGCTGAAAAGCGTGGCGATAGCTGGTTTAACGGGTTTGCCATTTGAGTGGAATAGCTGTTACCATCGGCCCGCAAACCGGCAGATAATGTAAGCCTGCTATTAAATAACGTACGGCTTATTTGCCCAAAAGCACCCCAGGAATGGAAGTTAAGTTTCGACTGAAAATTTACCACAAGGTTAGGGTCAAACTGGGTGGCAATTTTTTGGTAGGTACTTACTTTATATTTAGCATATTGATAATTTACGCCATAGTTAAATTTCCATTTGCCCTCGCGGCTGGTGCTCTCAAAACGGAATTTATTTTCAATCTCGTCTGAGTCGTAATCCAGTATACGGTTGGCTTCACTCTCAATATTCAATTTATACTTAATAGCCGAGTTGCGCAGCATGTTGCGGCTTATTACAAAATTTTTGTACCCTTTTTTGGCAAACAATCGTAGGTTGGCACCAATGGTATAGTTCCACTGGTTGTTGGTAGGTATATTCTCTAAAATATAGCGCTGTTCCTCGTCGGGGTTTTCAATGCCGGTGTTTAGTTTAAACTGGTCTAACGCACCAAGCGATACAATAGTTAAGTCGGCCTTATCGCCAAACTTTACTTTATATTTAAGTTGATAGTCGGTATAAGTAGGAAGGAAAGGCAACCCCAAAATGCTGAACAAGCCCTGCAAATACGAACGGCGGACAGACACAAGCAATGATGAGTTTTTTGTCACCGGCCCATCGGCAGTTAGGCCAATATCAGTATTACCTACCAAGCCGCTAAATACCCATTTATCATTGCGCCCATCGCGCTGCTTAAACTCAAACACCGAGCTAAGGGCATTGCCCCTATTGGCCGGAAAAGCGCCCGAGTAAAAATCTACATCTTTAATAAGGTTTACGTTGATTAACCCTACCGGCCCGCCCGATGAGCCTTGCGTAGCAAAGTGGTTAATGTTGGGTACTTCAATACCGTCAAGGTAAAAGCGGTTTTCATTGGGCGCACCGCCACGTATAATAATATCATTACGAAAAGCAGGCGTTGATGCTACACCGGGTAGCGACTGGATAACCTTTGAAATATCGCGGTTGGCACCGGGCAAACGTTGTATTTCGGCCGCACCAATATTGCGAACCGATACCGGGCTTTCTTCCGTTTTATTAAAGGGCGAAACGGTTATCTCTACCTCCTTTAAATCCGTAGCCGATTCTTCCAGCGTTATTTCTAAAATAGTAGGCTTGGCGTTGTTTACGTTTACCTCAAAAAGGGTTTTCTTTTTAAAACCAACTAATGAAACCTCTAGGTTATAAGTGCCGGGATTAAGGTTTGCCAGTTTAAACTTACCGTCAATATCGGTAGCTATGCCTGTAGTTGTGCCTTGTATGCCAACGGTTGCAAAAGGCAAAGCCTCGTTGGTAATGGCATTTACCACTTTGCCCTCTATAATACCTGTTTGGGCTTGGGCAATGCCAACTATAAATATTGTTAAAATACTAGCTATAAGTCTTAATTTTTTCATTTTTTGATTTTTATATACTACTAAACCACTAACCCCAAATAAGGTTTAGTACTTTTAAATAATTTTTACTACTTTTTTGTATTAATTTTGTAACTATCAAATAATGAGAACGATGCATTTTTAATATTTTCATCCAACTCGGGTATTGTAAATGGTTTTGAATGGTCGAAGGCATTATTATGTACTAAATATAATTTTTGAAGTATGGATAAAAGCATATTGCGCTCGCGCTCATTTAGTGGATAAAATATAATGTGCGATAGTTTATCCATATCGGGCAAGGTGGCTTCTAAAATATCAAAACCTGCAGGTGTTAGTGATATACGTTTGGTTCGTTTATCATTTTTATCAACCACTTCTTTTAATAGTTTACGCTTTACTAAACGGTTTATTATGCCAATACCTGATGTAAAACCAACTACTTGCTTTTCAATTAATTCACTTTTTTTAGGGTTTTCCATTTCTAATACACGCATTAAAAAGCCCCACTCATAAACGCTTTCAAGGCCATGTAGCTTTAAAATATCATCGCTATAAATCTGTGCATAGCGGGCTAAGGTTGCTAACAACTGGGCGCTGTAGCCTTCATTACTAAAGCTTTTTTCATTACCTACAAAGGTATTGTCTTCATTTTGAGACAACTGCCAATGGCAAAACTGTGCTAAATCGCCATCGGGGTATTCATTTTCAAATTTGCCCCATTGGTTTGCCAAATCAATTAGCTTTTTACTCGACATGTTATTACATTTTGGTAGCAAATATAACTTAATATGTAGTATTATGTTTTAAATCAACAAAAAAGGCCTGCCGAAGCAAGCCTTTTTTTTATTCTTATAAGTGGTCGTTATCCTAGCAATGTCTTTTTAGCAGCATCTAAAAATTCTACTACGCGCTCTTTGGTTGATGCCTCGGCGTATACACGCAGTATAGGTTCAGTGCCCGATGCACGTATCATAATCCACTCTTCGGGGCTAAGAAAATATTTAAAGCCATCCATATCCTCCAAGTGATGCACAGCAAAATTACCAAAGGCAGTGTACTTGCCGTTTTTGCAATTCTCCAACACTTGTAGTTTTACGGCTTCATCAATGTGCATATCATTACGGTTATATGCAAATGGGCCCGTAATAGCATACACCTCATCAATAAGTTCATGCAGCTTTTTGC
>JANOCJ010000339.1:0-2684 GCA_031412115.1 Flavobacteriales bacterium | reverse complement strand
GGAGTGTAATGCCCGCCATTAGCTTCCGCCCAACGCAACAAACTGTGCTACGCCTTAACTACCGATATTTAGAACAAAAAGATGTGCTGAATAACCCACCCGCTTTAACCGGTGGCTTTAGCTTTGGGGTGTCTAGTTATTTTTAGGAAACTAACACATCCCCACCCATTTCCTGCGGAGCTTCAATACCCATCAACTTCAAAATAGTAGGGGCAATATCAGCCAGTTTACCATCTTTTATTGTGGTGTAATCAGCATCAATTAATATGCAAGGCACAGGGTTAGTTGTATGCGCTGTATTCGCCGAACCATCAGCATTTACAGCAAATTCCGCGTTGCCATGGTCGGCAAGGATAATGGCTGAATAGCCTTTTTCTATCGCTTTGTCAATTGTTTTTTGCAGACAACTATCAACCGTTTCTACTGCTTTTACTATGGCAGAAAATACACCCGTATGGCCTACCATATCAGGGTTGGCATAGTTTAGGCAAATAAAATCGGGCGTGGTTTCGTCCATTGCTTTTACTACCGCATCGGCAATTCCGTAGGCACTCATTTGAGGTTTAAAATCATACGTAGGCACATCTTTTACCGATTGTACCATAATGCGTTCTTCACCCACAAACTGCGTTTCCCGTCCGCCCGAAAAGAAGAATGTAACGTGCGGATATTTCTCCGTCTCGGCAATACGCAACTGCGATTTTCCTGCATTGGCAACTACTTCGCCAAGGGTGTTGGTAATGTCTTTCTTCTCAAAAATAATTTTTACGCCAGTAAAACTATGGTCGTAAGGGGTCATAGTCAGGTAATACAAATCAAGCTTTTGCATGCCTTGTTCCGGCATATCTACCTGAGTTAATACCTGTGTAATTTCGCGGCAACGGTCGGTGCGGTAGTTAAAGCATATCACTACATCGCCCTGTTTAATTGTAGTTAAAGGCTTTTGGTCAAATGATTTTACTATTGGTTTTATAAACTCATCGGTTACATTTTCTGTGTATGATTCCGCTACCGAATTAAATAAATCATCACTCAATCCACCCTCGCCATTCACCAGCATATTGTAGGCAATAGCCACACGGTCCCAACGCTTATCGCGGTCCATAGCGTAGTAGCGGCCAATAACCGAGGCTATTTGCCCGGTTGATTGTTTTAAGTGCGCCTCTAGGCTTTTCAAAAAGCCTAAACCACTTTTAGGGTCGGTATCGCGCCCATCGGTAAAAGCATGTATGTATACGTTAGTCAAATTATGCTGCTTGGCAATGTCGCAAAGTTTATACAAATGCTTGTCTGACGAGTGGATGCACCCATCCGACACCAAGCCCATTAAATGCACATCTTTGCCATTGGCTTTGGCGTATTCAAAGGCTTTATTCAGTTCTTCGTTGCGCTCCAACGTGCCATCTTCGCAAGCCTTATTTATCTCAACTAATTCCTGGTAAATAACGCGCCCTGCGCCAAGGTTTAAGTGGCCTACTTCAGAGTTGCCCATCTGCCCTTCGGGCAAACCAACATTTAATCCATCAGTCCGCAGTTGAGCGTGCGGGTATTTTGCTATTAACGCATCAAAACAAGGGGTATTAGCCGCCTGTATAGCGTTAACTGAGACATCGTCTTTGCCAATGCCCCAACCATCTAAAATAACCAGAATAACTTTTTTATCAGCCATAGCGCAAAGGTAAACTATACAGCCCATTAACTAACAACAGCAGCCCTATGCTTTTTATATAGCTTGTATGATTGGAATAAAGCCAGCGCCAGAAAAAGGCTGGCAAAAATGATATTGAGCGAAGCCCAAATAGTATTGCCGCTGCGGGTAAATAAATAGTTGGCAACTAAAATAAATACCATCATACCTATAAACGTACCTACCATAGTGCTAAGCAAGTACCAATAATAGTAGGGCTTTTGCGGGGTAAGTTTAGTGTTGTTTACTAAGTATAAATTCCAGCCGGCCCAAAAAGGGTATTGCATAAAATTGAGTGCGTTTGCTATTAGGCCAATGAGAAAGGGATGTATGGCATTATTTGCTTTGATGCTGTTAACATCAAGTGCGCCGGGCTTTGCAGCAAAAAAATATACGGCAAAGGCTAGCATAAAGGCAATAGAAAACAACTCGAGGTAAAACATTAATTTTTTGTGCGAGAGCAACCATAGAGCCCCCAGCAGGGTTAACCGAACGGCAATAACTTCTATAGTAATAACCCCTAAAGCAAAAAATACGGCACTTAGCAGGTTTTGGGTAATATAAAATTGCAGTGCCAACAAGTTTAAATAGCCCAAAGGCAGCGTACCTATAAGGCTTACTATAAAACCCGAGGCAACATTCAGCCCTATTTTACGCGCATTGCCTGCCACTAATATGCTTTTAATTTTTTTACCTGCCGGTTATTTTCTTTAAACATTTGCACACCTTGTTTAAACGTTAGGTAGCTAAAGCCCCGCTGCTTATTGGCTACACTAATTTCGTATAAAATGGTTACATGGCGTATAATTTCTTTTAGGGCAAAAAGCAGCGAGTGTTTGGGGTCGTATATATGGGTAGGTTCGCTACCGGCGGCATTTAGCTCTATTATGCTAAAATTTTCTCCGCGTTCCAGCTCTTCAAAGGTGTTGTATTTTATATCTAACCGCCCAAAATAAAAATTGGGAACATGGCTGCAAATGGCTTCTATGGTATTTTC
>JANOCJ010000338.1:0-2975 GCA_031412115.1 Flavobacteriales bacterium | reverse complement strand
TTTGTATCGTTTGAGCGTCCGAAAGAAGGAGAGATAATTTCGAACATAACCCCAACCGCGCTGTTGGTAAAAGCCTTTGGCTTATTGCCCGGCATGAAGTTTACCTATACCATTACGCGCAATAAACTTACTGTAGAAAATATTTGGGAGGTGTTTACCGATGCCTATAACCGCACGTATATTTATTGCCATACTACAGAGTCGTATGCGTATTTTGTAAACGATGGTACACTGTTTTACTTTACTGATTTTGAGGGCGACCGCCAATCAGCATTATACATTTTCTATTTAGCGGCTTACAAAACGTTGCTTGGCTATACTAAAGATTTGGTGGTGGAAGAAGAATACCCGTTGACTGATTTTGGCAACCGGTTGGCTATGGCCTTGCAAGATTTTATAGCGCCATTTTACCGCTTTGTAAAAGTGAAATATACCGCAAGGCACGCGCATAGCAGCAATGAGTTTACGCCCGATAAAATTGAAATAGCATCGGCCGCCACGGTTAAATTTATTGGGCAAGCATATAAACAGAATACTTTTAAAATTAGTGTAGAGAACGACCGCGTGCAAACTATTGAAGCCATACATAACAAGCAAAAAATAACCATACAATGCGTATAGCCATTATCATATCCGCGTTGTTGTTTGCCTTGCCCGTAGCGGCACAGCAGCCGTTAACGTACTATAAGGTTGATAGCCTTAGCTACGCCTATTACACCCAAAACGATGCTAAAAACCTACGCAAAATTGCCAACGAGGCCAGCGCTGCCGGTATAGATTATTACTACCTGCGTATGCGCGCCGGCATTGTGCATTATAATAAAGGCAACTATGAAGAAGCAGCTTATCAGTTTGATAAAGCATTAAATTTCTTTCCTATAGATACGTTGGCTGCCGAGTATTTATATTTTTCGTATGCCAATGCAGGGCGCAGTTTTGATGCTAACCGTACGGCTAAAAAACTAAACTCATCGCAAAAAGAGCGGTATGGTATTAAGCCCAAACCGGTTCAATCTATCAGCATTGGTGGGGGGTATGCGTTTAGTGATAATCAAACTAAAAATGGGCAGTTAAACATGGTTAACCAAGGCATTGCCGGTTATGCCGATAATTATATGCTTGATAATTCTGCCTATGGGCAAATTAGCATGGTTAATAATATTTCTAAAAATATAAAACTGTTTACTGCTTACTCGTACTACAATTTGCAAAACACCCACCGTATGCAAAGCGTTATTTTAGGGCAAGGCACTGTGCTTGATACAGCTGCCAACTATACTACCACCCAAAACGATGTGTACATTTCGCCCACGTTTTATTTAGGCAAGGGTTTTTACATCAGCCCGGCGTTTCATTTTATACAATATAGTTTTAATACCTATACGCGTATTTATTACCCCGGCCCACCTACGTTGGCCGATGTAAGCGTAAAGCAAAACCTGTTTTACGAAGGGGCTGAATTTGGCTACCGCTTTAAGTATGCTAATGTATCGTTAGGAGGAGGTTTTTCTAAATTTGACACGTTGAATTTTTACCACGGCAACTTAGGTCTTACCTATTACCCTTTGGGCAATACCTCGCTATACGGCACTACCAACCTGCTTTACCTTGCCGACCAATACGATAACTTTGTTGCTTTTACCCAAAAGGTAGGTGTAAAACTGGCTAAAAATATTTGGTTGGAAGGTGGTTTTGCAACCGGAAATCTCCGTTATTTTTCCGAAGGAAATGGGTATACTATTTATACTATTCCCGATGAAATTACCATGAAGCTATCCGGTATGTTAAACTGCTATATATCTAAGCATTTCAGCCTTTCGGCGGGGTATATCTTCCTTAAAAGGGAAGGTGCATACCTTCGTTCTATAAGCCCGGTAAATAATATTATTAACCCGTATAATTATAACAACCACGTAATAACAATTACATTAACCATAACGCCATGATACGTACCATTCTTACCCTTGTTTTGGCTTTTAGCCTTACAGCAGCGCTTGCGCAAGACAATAAAAAGCTGCAAGATGCTTTTAACAAAAGTTATACCGAGGAGTATAACAAAGACTATAAAAAGGCCATACAAACGCTTACGGCGGTGTACGATACAAAGTCGTACGAGGTTAATTTGCGCCTGGGCTGGTTGTACTATATTGATGGGCAATACACCCAAAGTGTAACCTATTACCAAAAGTCGATAGACCTTATGCCCTATGCCGTTGAGCCGCGCTTTGGTATTGTATACCCATTATCAGCCCTTACTAAATGGGACGATGTTGCCAAGCAATATGAAGAGATTTTAAAAACGGACCCAAACCAAACTACGGCCAACTACCGACTGGGTTTAATACAATACAACAAAGGTAATTTTGCTAAGGCTAAGCCTTACTTTGACAAGTTTTTAAACCTATACCCTTTTGATTATGATGCTAACATTATGAGCGCGTGGACCAACCTTATGTTGGGCAAAGTTAATGAGGCACGCATATTATTTAACAAAGCCCTTTTGCTTAAACCCGATGATAGCAGCGCGTTAGATGGGTTGGCAAGGTGTAAGTAGAGGAGAGGGAAGAGCCAAGAGAATATTGTGTAGTAAGACCTCTCGGCTCTCGACTCCGGGCTATGGGCTCTCAGCTAATTAGCTGCAATGGCCGATATTTCTATATGCGCACCTTTGGGTAGCGAGTCTACCTGAACAGTTTCGCGGGCGGGATAGTTACCGTCAAAGTAAGTGCCGTATACCTTGTTTATAGCGGCAAAATCTTTTAAATCGGTAACGTAAATAGTAGTTTTCACTACGTTTTTATAACTCAGCCCGGCTTCTTCTAAAATAGATTTTATGTTGAACATAACCTGCTTGGTCTCTTCCTCAATAGTGCCGCTTATCAGCATAGGGTTATCCCCACGGGTAACCGCTATTTGGCCCGATATGTATAACGTGTTACCATTACGCACCGCCTGACTGTAGGGGCCAATAGGCT
>JANOCJ010000337.1:0-15956 GCA_031412115.1 Flavobacteriales bacterium | reverse complement strand
TACCAAGGTCAGAGTCTACCCATTGGCCAAAGTAGCAATCTTCAACAGTAAATACTGAACGGTTAAAAATTTTGTACTTGTAAAAGGTCATGTTGTTAATCTCGTCGTTGGTGGCAAAAGCAAACGCCTGGGCGTGTACTTCAATACCAATAGGGTTGCCACCGGTAAATTCAGAGTGAACGTTACCTTTATCATTAAACACCCACCATAAAGTTTGGTCGCCATAAAGTTGCGAGTTGCAACCTAGCTGGCCTGTAATATCATAGTCAGGGTATTCGCAGTTGTATATATCGTAAGTACCGTTATTGTTCAAGTCGCGGAAAGGCGCCAAGTATTGGTCTTGGTTAAGCGATTGGTCGCCATTGCCCGGCCAGCTTTCAATATCATCAGGCACATCGTAGCCCGGTATAGGGCCTTGGCCTTGAATACAATTGGCAAGAAACTCCTCTACCTCGGCACGGGTAATTTTCCAGTGGCGGTCATATTGGCTACAAGTAGCTTGCTCAATGGTAGCAGTTGTCATATCCAGTGGGCCCGGCCAAAAGTCGTTACCGCTTTGGCGGTAAGTCATAGCGGCTACTTTTAGGTTACCACCATTGTCAACACCACCAATCCATAGTGCGCTGGCAAATTGCGAGTGCTTGTTACTGCCTTTGGGTATCTCATACCTTGCGTTGGTGTTCAAATCCCACCACATGTCGCCCGATGTAAAAATGGTAGTACGCACGTTGTTAATATTCAACTCCGAACGGCCTACACCGGGGTCGCAAGCGGCAGCTAACGACTGGTTCGCGGCTTTTTGTGGGTTGCTGCCTGAGGCAACACCCAAATTTTCGCGGGCTTGCAGGCTTAATACCGATGACATGGTCAACGCTACTAAGGCTATTTTTAACTTGCTTTTCATCACTGTATTCTTATTTAGTTATACAATAGGTTTACCCTATCTGTATCAGCCTTTACAATTATAAATTAAACTCTATACTAATTAAAAGTTAAGCATTACACCTAAGCGCAAACGGCGTGGTAACGAGTAGTTTGCAGGGTTGTTTATCTTCATCATATATTGGTCAATAAACGACTGTGGGTCGTTTTTGCCGTTAATAATGCCTTGCGATGTAGCAGCCGTTAAGAAGCCATCATCATTAGCATTGCCTGTGGCACGGTATACACCAATAATATTTTTGGTGTTTAACAGGTTTTGTACCAATAAGTAAATATTTAGGTATGATGATTTGCGTTTGCCTTCGCCATCTTTTTTACCCCATTTAAGTTCAATGTTTTTGTCAACACGCACGTTAACGCGGAACTGCCATGGCAGACGAGAACCGTTAATTAAACCTTTAAGCTGTGGGCGGTCGGCAACACCAAAAGCGCCGTCTTGCGTAAAGTTGCTTTGTTGGCTATAAGGCACACCCGAGTTTGCCAGTACTACAAAGTTAGCTCCAAGATCTTGGAAAATGTTTTTCCAGAAACCTTTTGGACCGTTGTATTCCGAACCATGGCCCCAACGGTAGTCAAACGTTAACTGTAGTTGGTGGCGGGTATCAAAGCTTAAAGGTATAGGTGTACGTAAGTTACCCAAACCGGCTTGTATTAAACCTGCAGCAAAACCACTGTTAGAGCCTGTACCCTCAGCAAATTGCAGGGTGTAGTTGGCTGTTAAACGTACGTTGCCACTGCGGCGTAAGTCGTAAGCAGCAGTTAAGCCTTTTACGGTACCAAAGTCAACGTTGCCATAGGTTGTGTAGTTTACAGGGTAAGCATACAACACCGCTTGTTGTTGAATAAGGTTGCGCAACTCGCGGTAAAACGCGGTAATGGTAAGGGCCGAACGGTCGTTCAATTTTTGTTTAAAGCCTAACTCGTAATCGGTAGTTTTTTGCGGTTGCAAGTTGGGGTTGTTAAGCACGTTGCCAATGTTGGTTTGCAAAAAGTACCAGTCTAAGGGGTCAAAACGCACAGCCGTAGTTGGGCGTTGGGTCAACACGTCATAGTGGGCAAAAAACTGTGCATCGTCAGATATTGGGAACTGGAATGCAATACGGGGCATAATGTTTACCTGCGGAACGTAATCCCTAAATGCTTTGGCAGATATACGTTGGTTAGATGGGTCTAACAGGTAAGGGGCTACTTTACCGTTGGTAGTGGCTTGTGCCAATACTTGTGGGTCTTGCAGCTCAGTACCGGCAGCATCGTACCAGGTAGCACCGTTGCGGTAGCCAATAATGTTGCTGGTGCTAGGGTTGTTTACGTCTTTTACGTATACAACGTAGTCGTCGCCAATATTGCTTGGGCGGTTTGGTATGGTAAGTTCACCTGCGGTGCGGGCTTCATACAATACATAAGGGTCTTTTGGTACCAATTGGTTGGCATCAAAACGGTCTATACGCACACCTATGTTAAATATAAGGTCGCGGAAAGCAAACTTATCTTGTATATAACCTGCAATGTAAATAGGGTTAAAGGCACCAATCTCGCGGGTAAAGTTGCCGTTGGCATCTTGCTTATTTATAAAGTCGTCAAAGGTTGGGTTGCCGCGTAGTATTTTACCGGTATGGTCGTAACCGTTGTAAGCCACAAGGCTAGAGCCACCACCGCCGTTAAATAACTCGTCGGGGGTAAACATGTCAAGGCTAAACTGGTTTGGCGATAGTGAGTCAACGTCAATCCACTGCAAGCTGTTTACAGCTAAGCCAAGGTTTGTACGCAGGTTTTTATCAAAAAAGCGTTGCGCATCGGCATTGTACAAACGGTTGTAGTTAACAGTATCTTGAAATACACCATTGCTGTATACCAATTCTGGTGATGATAAGTCAAGCTGATCAATATGGCTATTGGCTAGCTGACGCATTAAGCCCCATAAGCCAACAGGCGATAATCCGTAGCTGCGGTCAGAGCGTTGCTCGTATTCAAAACCAAGTCCAATTTCGTGTCCTTTAATGTCGGCCGATGCGTTGGCAACAGCGCGAAACTGGCTGTTATCAAATTTGCTAAAGCCGTTAAAAACAAAGCCGGTGTTCCAAAACAACGAGTAAACATTATCAACCGAGCTGCCGTTTAGCAAGCCGCCACCTTGTTGTACCTGGCCAAAGTTTTCGTAGTTGTTGGTAGGAAAACCTGCAGTAAGATCGTAGTAACGCTGGGTGTAGTTTGCCGCAATAGGGTTAATGTCCGAGCGTTTAAAAGTGTACAAAGTATCTTGAAAACCGGTTTGGTAAAAACCTGCTACCAATTGGCCGTTAATGGTGTCTATTTTATAATCGTAAATAGGCGCTTTGTGGGTATCAAACTGGCCAATGTAGCCATAGTCAAACACACGGTCTTTATGCTGGGCGCTTTGTTGTACGGCAGTGTTTTTAGTATAGTCTACCTGTAAGGTGTAGTATACGTTTTTAATAGCCGAGGCTGATTTTTCGCTGCTGTTTTCATCTTCTTTGCCTAGTTGTTGGGTAAACTTGGCATACGCACGGTAAGTATAATCTATACGCTGTCCGTTTTGGTCAGAGTTAAATAATGAGTTGGTGTAGCTGTATAAGTAGCGGTTAAAATAGTCAAACTGGCCACCAATAGTAATGTTGGTGCTTTTTGACGGTTTAATATCAATTTTAGCGGTAACACTGGCACGTTGGGCTTGGGTATTAGGCTTGTATGATATGTTTTCAAAATTATCAGCACGCAGGTATTCAGCGTTTTGTACGGTACCAGAGCCTAGTGGGCCGGTACGCAATGGGTTTTGCTGTATTTGCGATAAAACCTCAGGCTTAACCCTCCAGTTGCCAATGGCCGATGGGTCAGAGTCGCGCTCATACGAAAGCTCGCCCGCTAAGAAGTAACCCATAATAGCACGGCGGGTGCTGTCGGGCATCATTTTAGATAATATGGGGCCTGTAGCGTTAAAGCCTAACAGGTTGTAGTTGTATTTATCAAATGGTTTAGAGGTAACATACTCCAGGCCGCCGGTGTGTATAGTACTTGGGCCGCGGGTGGTAATACTAATAACACCACCGGTTAAGTCGCCATACATAGCGGGTACACCGCCGGTAATTACCTGTATTTGCTCAATGCCCGATTGGGGAATATTTATAGAACCACGCACCTTTACACCATCTACAAAGTAAAAAGTAGCGTCATCGCGAGAGCCACGTACGTTAATGCCTTTACCCTCATCTTGCTGGGTAACGCCTGCAGTGGTAGCCGCAACCGAGTTAATGTTACGGGTTGGCAGGTTAACAATCTCCTGGCGGGTTTTGGTAGTACCTACGTAGTCATCAATCAAAGGTGGTTCGTAGGTAATCTCTACGGTTTTTAACGCTATACTGGTAGGGGTAAGCAATATGTTTAGCTCAGTAATTTTACCGGCCGACATAATTACACCGTTAATTTTTACAGGGCCAAAGCCAATAAATTTGGCAACCACATCGTACTGACCCGGGTTAACGGGTTTAATCTCTACCTCGCCATTAATATCGGTAAGGCCGCTGCGCACTTGCGCACCGCCTTGCTCTAATAAAACTGGCACAAAGGGTAGTGTTTCGCCAGTGGTGGCATTTTTAACTACCGCCTTAAGCGTACCGGTGCCGCCCTGTCCGAAAACGGACACGCTAAACAACATTACAACAAATGCGAGTAAGTAACCTTTTCGCTCCATAATCAATAATAATAAGGGTTCCAACTAAATTTTACTCTATTAAAAAAGTGCGCTAAGATATAAATTTATGTTACGCTAACACCTTTTTATTAATAAATTAATGTTCATAAACGTACTAATTGGCACAAACGGGCATTTTCAAAATATCTGTCCACAGCCGTGCATTTTTTATGGCTGCCTTGCCGGCGTGTATCCATTCGTTGCCTCCAAACTCCACGCGCTCGTCAACAATGTTTATAGCCTTGCCATAGGCCAAAACCGGCCGCACAAACTGCTCGGGCACCGGCTGCTGTTGCTTTCTATCTGTAAGCAACCGGTAAGCCACGGTTTCAATATCAGGTTGCGGGCCGGCAGGAAGCGCCTGCTCCATGCTTACCCTTTTCTTTCCCGGTCGGAGGAAAGCGAAGGGCAAAAATGCCACTATTATTGCTGATATGGTAAGGGCTAAAATCATTGTTAGTTAGGTATGCCGTTTTTCGACAATACAAATATTGGCTAAATAGGTGGGCAAGGCAAAAACAAAAAAAGGCGTTTGTCGGAAAAAAGAAGGTTAGTGGTGTGTGGTGGGAGGCGAATAAACTCTCCCTTACAAAGGGAGTACCCGAGTGGAACGAGGGGGAGGGATTGTTTTAAGCCCGCAGCGCGAGATAGCTTTATAGCAAAATAGACGGAAGAAGGATATAAGTCCCAGCGGGGCGGTACTTAATCAACCAAGGTGTGGAATGTGAAAAAATCTCCATATTGCATCTATACTTTATGCTACAACAATTACTTAATACATTCATTATAACCGCACTTTTATTTTGTTCTTGTAAGGCTTCTTTTCAAAATAAAGGCGAAAGGCTATACAATGCAAAAAAGAAAAAATATAGTTATGTTTTGTATGTGAATTGGGATGGGTATGATTATAGAAAGCATGGTAAGAATATCCATAAAACATTTGTTTTGTATTCTGTAGATGGAAAAAAATACGAGGCCAAAGCCATTGCCTACAGGTATGGTATTACAAGTAATACATTTACCATGCCCGATTCTATACCTATGCCTGACAGTGAATTGAGAAGTGTGAGGGCATTGATTATAAAGAGAAATAGTATGATTTACATTGACCACCCGGCAGGTTATTATACAATAAAATTTCATAGCACTATTGACTACGATTTTTCCGGATACGATTACGAAATATATGGTACTTCCGGGCTAGAGAAGATTAATGAGTATTTAGAATATTTAAAGTCAAGAATTACAATAAAACACAGTGATAATTGGTAGCTCCAGTCAAAACCTAATTATACGGGCTCTCCCCCTTACGCTTTTGCCCGTTAAACCTATTGGCTTGGCGTAGGTTTTTCTTCATGCGCTTGCGTACTGCCGGGCTTTGGGCTTTCATCAGGTCTTTTTTGGCCTTCTCTATGCCTTTTTTCTCCTGCTTTACCATTTTGTCCTTCTTCTTGTTCCACTCCTTCTGCTTTTTAGGGTCGCTTTGCACATCGTTGGCCGGGGTAGAATTTGCCGCAGGCGTTTGCCCAAAACTGTAATTGGAAAGAAGAAGCAAACAAATGATGCTGAACAGATAACGCATGGTGAACTATATTGTATGTTATAGTATATACTATTTTAATAGCTTTGCAGTTTAATAGGTGCCAAATTTATGCCACAATTAGTTAGGTTAACGGTTTTTGTGTTTATAATGTTGCTTTCCTTCGGCTGTAAAGAGAAGGGGAACGGTGTTATACCCTACGTTCCCATCAATACTTCGGTGGGACTAAACCTGCCGTCAAACACGGCCTTGCTGCCTATTGGCGGTTATGTGTACCTTGCCGGCTTTGGCTCTAAAGGCCTTATTATTTATCACCGAGATTTTGAAGACTATGTAGTGTATGACCGCAACTGCACCTACAATGGTTTTGCGGCCGATTGTAATACCCTTACTGTTGAGCAAGATTTGGGCATAGCCAAAGATGCCTGCTGCGGTTCTAAATTTAATTTACAAACGGGCTTGGTGCAACAGGGCCCCGCCACCTATGGCATGGTGCAATACCAAACCGATTTGCAAGGAAATACCTTATACATATCTAATTAACTAACGGAAATGAAATCTCTTTACTTTAATGGCGACCACGATATTTTTCGTCAAACGGTGCGCCAGTTTATTGAAACCGAAGTAAAACCCAACGCCAACAAATGGGAAACCGACGAGCGCATACCTAAAGAGGTATGGAAGCGCATGGGCGACCTTGGCTTTTTGGGCATTAACCACCCCGAAGAGTATGGTGGCACGGCGCAAGATTTTTTTTACACCGTTATTTACCTTGAAGAGATTGCCCGTGCAGGTATGGGTGGCTTTGCAGCTGCTATTGGTGTGCACCAATACATGAGCACTGCCCACATGCTTAAAGTGGGTAGCGAAGATTTAAAACAACGCATTTTAACCAAAGCCATTAGCGGCGAATATTGGGGCGCTTTGGGCATAACCGAGCCTTTTGCAGGGTCGGATGTGGCGGCACTACGCACTACCGCCGTGCGCGATGGTGACCACTATGTTATTAACGGCAGCAAAACATTTATTACCAATGGCGTTTTTTCAGACTTTGTTACCGTGGCCTGTAAGACAGATACTGCTGCCGGTGTAGGTGGCATTAGCCTTATTGTGGTTGAGCGCGGCACACCGGGCTTTACAGCTACCCAACTTAAAAAAATTGGTTGGCACTCGTCAGACACCGGTGAGTTGGCTTTTGATAACGTAAGAGTACCTGTTGCCAACCTTGTGGGCGAAGAAAATATGGGCTTTTACTATATTATGGATAGCTTTCAGCTGGAGCGCTTGGTAACGGCCCTTACGGCTGTTGAAGGTGCTAACTACGCCTTAGAAGCCGCCATGAAATACATGAACGAGCGCGAGGCTTTTGGCCGCCCTATTAAAAAATTCCAGGTGCTGCGCCACCGCTTGGCCGAACTATCGAGCGAGATTGAAGCTACCCGCCAGTTTACTTACCATACTGCTTGGTTATATGAGCAAGGCGAATTTGCCGTAAAAGAATGCTCAATGGCCAAACTACTATCAACCGAGCTGGGTAAAAAAGCAGCCGATGTTGCCCTGCAGTGCTTTGGCGGCTATGGTTACATGGAAGAGTATGAAATTGCCCGTATGTACCGCGATGCCCGCGTGGGCACTATTGTAGGCGGCACAAGCGAGATTATGCTGGAGATTATATCGAAAATCATGTTCGATTCTGTGCAGTACGATTCGGCCTACACCAACCCACCGGCTGCTAAAGCCAAGCCTGCTGCTGTTGCAGCACCTGTTATTGCTGCTGCCCCAGCCAATGGCACTCCAAGCAATGGCGCCGCCCCAAAACCTGCAAACAATACACAAACAAATACTGATACAATGAGCACACCCACAACCGCAGCCGAAATTATCCGTTCGCTGCCCGAGCGCCTAAAAGCCGGAGCCGGCGTTGGCCTTGACCTAATTTATCATTTTGAAATTGAAGGCCCTGATGGTGGCCAGTTTACCGTACGTGTTAACGATGGTGTTTGTACCGTTGAAGACGGTTTGCACGGCGAACCTAAATGTGTGGTAAAAACTACCGACCAAACCTATGCCGACACTGAGCTTGGACGCACCAATGCACAAATGGCGGTTATGATGGGCAAAATTAAAGTGAGCAACATTGGCTCTATGATGAAGTTTGTTGAGATGTTCAACAAAATTGCATAATTAAAAAAGCAATTAAAATTAAAATCCCCCTTGACAGTATCGTCAAGGGGGATTTTAATTTTAGGCTAGTTCAGGGTATAAAACTTTTAACGATTGTTTATTTAAGGGTTTTTCTAAATAGCCCATTACAAAATGGTTGTTGGCGGCCCGCTCTTTATCGGCAGGGTCAACCGACGATGAAAGGATGTGTATCGTAAAATTATCTTTTATCAGGTCCTTCATTTTTTCAAACTCGGCCAGCACCTCCCAACCGGTAAGGCTGGGCATGTTAATATCTAAAAACAGGGCGGTAGGTACGGGGTTAGCTGTGTATTCGTCCTTAATGTATGCAATACCTTTTTCGGGTATGGTAAACGATACTATATCGGCGGCGGGAATAACCCTTTGAATGCCGATTTTGCACAACAAATTATTTGTAGGGTCGTCGTCAATAATTAAAAAACGTTGCGGTAATTTCATTTAAAAAGTATAATTTTTGTAAAACGCTTATGCAGCAAGGGGCGGAGAAAAAAGGCTAAGTAATTTATTTTTCGACAACGGCTTGGCAATATACCCTTCAACCAATTTATTGGCATCGGCGCGTCGTTTATCGGCTGGGTCAATAGATGAGGATAAAATATAAACCAAAATATTGGGGCTAATAATGCCCAACAGAGCTTGAAATTTACTTAATACCTCCCAACCGCTTAGGCTGGGCATGTTAATATCTAAAAACAATACTGTTTTTACCGGGTTTAAGGCATACACTGTTTCAATGTATTTTATGCCATCCTCGGGGGTAAGAAAAGAAATTACATCGGCGGTTTTAAAAACTTTTTTTATAGAAGCTTCGCAGATAAGGTTGTTTGTCGGATCATCATCAATAATCAAAAAACGGTTTGGAGAATTTTTCAATAAGTGTATATAAGATGTATAATGTTATTTATAGTGGTAGCTCAATAGTAAATATTGTGCCTTCGTTAACATAACTGCTTATGTGTATTTTGCCGCCAATGGCCTCTACCTGTGTTTTAGTCATGTATAAGCCCATGCCTTTGCCCTCGGCAGCGTTGGTATGAAAGCGCTTGTATAGCCCAAATACCTGCTCGCCTTTTTTTGTAAGGTCAATACCTAGGCCGTTATCTTCAAAAACAAGTAGTATGCTATTGTCGTTTTTACGGCTGCTAATTTCTATTAGCGGCGGTATGCCCGGGCGGCGGTATTTTATGCTATTGGTAATAAGGTTGTAAAATATGCTGTATAGGTAGCTTTTAATAGTTTCTATACTGTCAACACTACTAAAATCGGCTGTAATTACAACCTGTTCGTTGGTAATCATATTTGTTATGCTACTCTCAATATCGCGCAGTATGCGGCTAAAGCTAACGGTTTCTTTATGCTCGCTTACCTCTTGCTTTACCTGCAATATGTGGTTTAGGTCTTTTATAACTTCGTCCAGCTTATTGGCCGACGAGGATAGGTGGCTTGCAAATTCGGCTTTCTCTTCTTCGCTATACGAATCGTCGTTAAAAATCTCGGCAAAGCCCATAATATTGGCAACCGGCGCGCGCAGGTTGTGCGATATGATGTAGGCAAACTGCTCTAAATCTTTATTGCGCTGCAACATATCGGAGGCCAGTTTTTCGCGGTGCAGTTGTATGGTTTTGCTGTGGGTAATATCGGTTATGGCCAGTATTATGCCCAATACGATATTCTGTGCGTTGGTTATGGGGTATAATTTTACGTTATACCAGTTTATAGTACCATCGGGCTGCGGGTAATTACTTTCATAGTTTATGCATTTGCCAATAAGGACTTCTTGCAAAGCCGAAAGAATAAATGGTTTTCTTTCATCGCTAAAATAATCAGGCAAATAATCGCCAACGGCTCCTATATGGTTCAATTCAATAAGTGCAAACCGGGCAGCCTCCGAGTTAAAGGATAGGGCCTTAAAGTTGGTATCCAAAAGGGTATAAGCAACATCAGTAGTGCTAAAAATAGTTTGCAGGTTGGCTTCTGATGCCATAAGGGCCTGCTCAGCAGCTTTACGCTGGCTAATATCGCGCAAAAAGCCGCAGGCAAACCTGTTGCTGCCATTGCCAATAGATACTATGCTCATTTCTACCGGAAACTCATGCCCGGCTTTATTTAAGGCCGTTATCTCTATCAGTTTGCCCAGTACCGGGCCTGTATTGGTAGTTAAATAATGCTTAAAGCCTTTGGCATGCTGTTCTCTATATTGTTGGGGTATTATTGTTTCAGACAGTGTTTTGCCAACGGCCTCTTGTTCGGTCCAGCCAAAAGTCTTTTCGGCTTGTGGGGTCCATAAAATTATTTCGCCTTTAAGGTCAATACAAACCACGGCATCTAGCGATGATTCCATAATCAACCTGCGGGTTTCTTCGCTGGCACGTATGGCTTCTTCGGCTATTTTTTGCTCGTGTATATCTATTATAGAGCCTACAATGCGTACTAAATTTCCTTCACTATCGTAGGCGGCTTTGCCGCTGTTAGAAAACCACCTTTTGCTGCCATCGGGCATTATGTAGCGTAGGTCTATTTTATAGTTGGGTATTTTATTTTGAATGTAATCACTAAAAGCAGTTTCTGATTTTTTATAATCGTCTGCATCTATCCACTTTTCTATCTCTTGCTGTTTGTAAGGGCGGTCTTCATATTCTCGCCCCAGCAGTTGCAAATACCTTGGCGATAAATGTAATAGTTGGTTTTGAAAATCATAATAATCCCAAACACCTGCTTCTATGCCCTGTAAGGCATCGTTGTATCGCTGCTCGCGCGCAATTAATTTATTTTCTGCTTTTTTCTTCGCTGTTACATCTTTTATAATAGCCAGTATCCTGTTATCGCTAATGCGCTTAACGTTATTTTCAATCTCAATAATAGCATCGCTTTTATGCACCATTTTGCGGCTTTTCATTATCTGTTCGCCTTCGCGCAGCAAATCAAAACGTATAGGCTCGGCGGCGGCTTGCGTAGGTTCCATCAAATCAAAAACCGTCATTTGCAGTAACTCGTCCACAGTGTAGCCAAACATTGTGCATGTTGCTGTATTGACATCAATAAACCGGCCCTCAAAATCGCCAATTATAATGGCATCATTCGATTGTTCAAACAACGTACGGTATTTTTTTTCGCTGGCAATTAATTTATCATGGGCAGTTTTCTTAGCTGATACATCAATGCCTATAACTGTAATGCAGGGTTGGCCTTTGTATAGTATAGTTTTTGCGGTGTATAGGTAATCTATTTTTTGTCCTGCTTTAGTTATAAGTTGTGCTTCAACCTCATCTTTGCCGTTTTCAAAAGTCGACTGTATCTTTTGGGCTATCAGTGCTTTAGTATCGTCGTCAAAAAAATCTAAAGGGCTTATTACAGCTATCTCCTCAGCGCTATAGCCCGAAACAATTTCAAGGTTTTTGTTCCATTTTAATACAACACCCTCTTGCGATATGATAGAAAATGTTCCATGAAGATTATCTATTAACGAATTAGAAAAATCATCAACCACGTTACCTTTTACAGGTAACGTAGCATTATTTTTAGGGGCGTTATTATTTGGCTTCTCGTTCATTTACTATACAAAGGCAGTTAAAAGTTGTCCGTATAATATTAATCTACAAAGGTATGCTATAGCTTACTGCTTAATGGGCGCATTAAAAATGCCTTTATCATACCCATACAATTAGCAATTTTTAATGCGCCCTATACTTTTTTTAAGTAAATAGTTTACTGTCTGCGTATTAGCTAATATTAATTTAATATTGTTTAGCCGTTAAAATAAGATTGCTTATGTTTTAGCGCAAAATGTTAAACAAAGAGGTTTTGAGCACCTCATTTGCATAAATATAACATTATTTAATACGCTGACAATAATAGCAATAGATTTGTTTTAACTGCAAATTTTGTTAGCAGAAATACTTCAAAACCTTTGGTGCTAAATTTATTTTTGCAGGTTACGTAATCGTATTATCTGCATTTTTAAAAACATCATTTTATTGAATAAAAAACACGTTTTATTTCAGTTTTTGCACGTTTTTATTCAAAAAAAATCATTTTTAACACGTTTTAAAACACTGTAATTCCGTTTGAGTAACTAATGTAGTACAAACTTTATCCCAATGGTACTGCACCTTTCGGCCAAAGTTTGTATGAAAGAAGAGTAGGTGAGGGGTAAAAGAAAAGCCCCCAACGAGTAAACGTTGGGGGCTTTTTTATAAGGGTTTATATGGGCTTTTAGTTGTTGCCTAAAAATACCTTTTTGCCTTGTACTTTTCCGTTGCTAATTACTTGTATAAAATAGTAGCCCGGTACTATACCGGCAACATCAAGCATTTGGCGTCCGTTAACAGTATTTACCCCGGTAAATGAATCTACACGTTGGCCTAGGGCATTGTAAACAAAGATGTCAGCCTTGCCGCTGCCCCAGTTGTTAAACTCAACCGTAATACGTTCGCCGTAACCGTTAATGGTTAAGGTTTCTGCTTTGGTGTTTGTTAAGCCTGTGGCTTGGTTTACAGTAATAACGCCGCTTGCAACGTTATCACAGTTATCGTTAGATGCTGTAAGCGTTACAGTGTAAGTACCTGCCGCAGCATAGCTGTGGGTAGCGTTAAGGCCTATTTGCTGGTTGCCATCGCCAAAGTTCCAAACTAGCTCAGAAGCATTAGTAGTAGCCGTAAAGTTTACAGACTCATTAACAGCTACAGTAGTAGCAGAAACAGCCATTGTAGCATTAACAGTGCTAACACCATTTACAGTGTAATACTCTTGCGCTACATAGCCTGTTGGGTGGGTAAGCGTAAGTATATACTCTTGTGGGTGTAAACCGGCAAAGGTAGTGGTACCGCTTAGGTTAGTACCTTGTGCGTATAGGTTATTAGCGTTGTCGCGCAGTTCATAAGCACTCCAAACGGTAGTGCCCGGTTGGGTAACTTCAATAGAACCATTCACCTCGCAAGTCTCATCAGCTACAGCCGCAGTAATTGCTGGCTCAAAGCGGATTAAGAAACGCTCAGGGTTATCATTTACATCAGCTGTAAAGGTATAAGTAGCCGATTGGCGAAGGTCTGTCAACGTGCCTGTTTGCAAGTCTTCCAAGTATATCATAGCTGATTGTGGGAAGGTAGCAACCTCTGCAAAGTTTAAGGTAAACTCACCGTTTTGGCCTGGTTTCATTACCAAAGGCACAACATATGTTTGGTCTAACCTACCAAGTCCGTTAACACCCAATTGTTCACCACCGTTAGGTAGGTGTGTGTAGATGATAGGCTGGTCAAGGCGGCCATCCATTTTGCGTGCATCGTAGTAGGCTTCATAATCAGCAGTAGCGCCACCATTAAAGTATAGCGTGCTGTGGTCGCTGTAGCCGTTTCCTGTTACATCAATCTCAAGCAAATGCTCATACCAATTTCCGCTTAAATCTTGATAGGTAACGTTAGACAATGCACGGCGGCTGGCAATAGGCAGTGAGAATGCTAAAGGAGATGGGCCTAGGCGGCGCACAAAAAAGCCTTGCATGTTTGCAATAATTTTGTTTTGTACCGGTGCGAATGAAGCATAAGTACCAGTATAAATACCTGATGTAGCAAACAAGTTTAAGTCGCCAAAACCGGTAACGCCAGTCCACTGTACAGGCGATGGGTATGGGTTACCCATAAGGTGCCATCCGTCGCCGGTTGAGTTGGTGTTATTAAGGCCGGGGTAGCTTTGCACGGTGTTATTAGGTGTGCCGGTAACTACTACAGCAGCATTTTGGTACATTCTTACCAAGTATCCGCGGAAATTTTCTAACGTGCCTGATGAGCGCACATACCAACCGCTTTGACGGCAACCAACGTATGGGAAAGGACCATCTTCGTGCCACTCCATTACGTTGCCATAGGCAGAGTTTTGCGCAACGCTAACAGGCGAGCATGAAGGCAATGGAATAACTTGGCCCATATTGGTACCAATTAATCCTACCTCATCAATTTGTGTAATGTTAGGCGTGTTAATAGGCATACTTAAGTAACGGAAACCGGTAGCACCGGTGTTGTAACGTTCCATAGTAACTGTACCGCTAATAGAGCCTGTGAAAAGTGTGCCAAAGTTATTTATGTAAGCCGTTTCGGTTGATGTTGAAGTAAGGTAAATATTACCATTGGTGGTAAATACACCTTTTGGCAGGTTTAAGCTGGTGCTTATCTTCATTTGGTTTAAACCACCTGCTGTAACAGTAACACCGCCACTTGTATTGTTAATAGTAATATTGGTAAACTGGCCACCACCGGTTATGGTTTGTGCACTTGTACCATTAAACTCTAACGTACCTGCGCCCGATATTGGGTTGTTGTTGCCTACCCAGTTGCCTTTTACCGTTATTTTTTTGCCTGTACCTATAACAACAGGTACACCGGCAGCAATATTAACACTGCGAACTGCACCATCTATACCAATTGATAGTATTGGGTCGTTAACACCAACATCGGGTATTAATACATCATTTAATACAGTTGGCACAAAACCACCGCTCCAGTTGCTACCTGTATTCCAATCAGTACCGTTGGTTCCTGTCCAAATAACAGTGCCACAAGTAGCAACGTTTATAGAAACAGACCCTGTACCGGTGCAAGTGTGAATATCAGTAACAGTTAAATTATATGTACCGGATGCAGCTAGTGGTGCATTAAGTATAGTTGGGTTTTGAAGAGCAGAGGTAAATCCGTTAGGGCCTGTCCAGCTATAAGTTACCATAGCGTCTGATGTTAAATTAATAGCATCATTAAAGCAGACATCAACATCTAATGCTGATGCATTTGGTATAGCGTTAGGGTAAGCAGTTGCAACAACGGGTATCCACGCGCTAAGGCAATTTGTGGTAGTATTGCGGGTACGTGCATACATAGTAACCGGGGTGCCGGGGTTTACTGCAACAGTATAGGTTAAACCTGCACCGGCATTATTATTTACGCCATCAGTACTCCATTGGTTTTCAAAGCCTGCGCCCGGGTTATTAGCAGTAAAGGTAAGATTACCTGAAAGGCAACGCTCTTGGTCAACTAAGCCGGTTGGAGTAGGTGGTAATGGAGACACAGTTACAGCAGATGCATACGATGTACGTGAACAGCCTGATCCGTTAGTTACTCTTATTACATAAAAGTAGTTGCCGGGGGTGGTAGTTGGAGGTACGTATGTTGAAGTAGTAGCACTGGCTATATTGGTATTAGATGGCGGGTACGTGTATGTTTGCCATTGATATGTTGGCGATGATACAGTAGTTACCGCCGTTAATGTAGATGGGGTTGCGTTTGGACAAACAACTTGTGCTGCCGATGGGGTTATAGTTGGTGTGGCAATATTTGGTGTGTAAGACATTGTCCAGTTACCAACAATATAATCGGCGCTGTTACATCCTATAACAGCAGTATTTGTGCCACCTGCCGTTGTGTAAGAATAATCAAAACCACCAATTATAGGATTACCTGCAGCTTTGCTGCGGTTTTGATAATCGGTATTAGAAGCTCCGCGAATACCTACTTGGGCATTAATGTTCATTGAGGTAAACTGCGCTGCCATATCCGAGTAAGCAAACGTAATTTTATCGCT
>JANOCJ010000336.1:0-15069 GCA_031412115.1 Flavobacteriales bacterium | reverse complement strand
GCATAGTATAATTGGCTGAACCTTCTATGCAACTTTCTACTTCGTCGGGCGTCATGTTAGGGTTAACGGATAGCATTAGCCCTACTGTACCGCTTACTAGCGGCGCAGCCATAGATGTTCCTGAAAATTTAGCGTAGGCATTGCCGGGTATTGAACTCAAAATATTACTACCGGGGGCCAAAATATCTACCCAGGGAGAGTAGTTGGAAAAGTATGAGAATTCATCGTTACCTGTATTGTTACCGCTGGAAGCTACAGCTATAACATGATTGTATGCTGCAGGGTAACTATCGTAAGGCGGGGCAACAACAGAATTGCCTGCAGCAGCTACCAATACAATGCCTTGTGCAAGGGCTGCGTTAATAATAGCATGCTCTGTTGTGCTGCTATCCCATCCGCCCCACGACATATTTATAATATTGGCGCCGACTGACATAGCGTATAGAATGCCATCATACCCGTTACTTATATATTCAGGCCCTACAGCCATATTAGTGGCTTTTACCGGAATGATAGTACAGTTAGAGCCTATAGAAGCTATGCCTATACCATTATTGCTTTTTGCCGATGCTATTCCTGCAACATGGGTTCCATGCTCGTATGAGGTATCGGGCGGATTAGGGTCATTATCATTATCGCCAACATCATATCCCTGCACATCATCAACATACCCGTTATTGTCATCATCAATGCCATTATTAGCTATTTCGCCGGGGTTAACCCACATGTTTGGCGCTAAATCTTCATGGTTAGTTTGCACTGCATCATCTATTATAGCAATCTTTACCGATGCTGAACCTGTAGAAATATCCCATGCTTGTTGGGCATTTACATTATGCAATCCCCATGTACCATTACTGTAGTCATTTGGGCCTATATCGTTGGGCGAAAAAAAGGATCTTGCTATCGGCACCTTTTCTGCATATTCAACCGAAATATCCTTTTGTAATTCAGCAATTAGTTCATCAACTTTGGCAACCGCGCTAAAATCGATGCGGTAAATTTGGCAAAGTTCAACAGACGATTTTATGTAAAAAGGCCTTTGTATACGTGTAATACCATACTTTGTAGCTAAATTTTTAAACTGTGGCGCAATGCTTACTTCAACATCTTTACCGGTATAATTTCCTATACTATACCTGTTTTTAATTTTGACGTAAAGTTGCCCGTCTACATGGTTTGCATATACCGTTTGGGCAATTGATGAAGTGGTTATTAATAAAAAGGCTAAGAGTAGAACGTGTTTCATTTAGTTTGGTTAACATGACTAAATTAGTATTTAATCAGTTATTTGCAAATAGCTATCCCACATTTAATTGATGCAATATTTACCTGCCGCATCCACAGTAATAATGGGCACCTTTTTATTCTTCTCAAAATAATCGTAGCCCGGTTTTAGGGTTTGCCAAAAATCTACCAAGGCCTTATCTCCCTTATGCTTTTTATATAATGGAGCAAGGTTTTGTACTGTTAACCGGGTAGGGAAGACGTGTACGGGAATATTTGTTTGCCCTGCGTTGGTTGCCTCTACACACAATACATACAGCTCTTTTATAATATCATCAGTAAGCGGCATGCAGCCTATGGAAACGCAATCGCCGTGGATAAAAATATCATCGCCGGGGTCTTCATTCCCCAATATTTTATCTGAGGCATTTGGGTAGTTTAATCCCAACGAAAGGTAAAAACGGCTGGTAGGGTTAAACATATCAATATGATAAAACCCTTCGGGAATTTGCCCGTCGCCGCGCTTGCGTTTTGGCCCCTCTATGCCCGACAGGGTACAGATTTTATAGGTGCGCAACAACTGATAAGTACTGTCGGTTGTGTTCTTGCCCCATACCTCAAATTGCTTATCTATTTTAAAGGCGCGAATAAAAATGCGCAGCTTATTGGCACAAATATTTTTTGAGTTGAGTAGTGTTGTTACACCCGCTTCTTTATCCAGATACGCCTGCCGTACCCGCTCATATTTTTTCTGGCCGGTTTTAAAAGGTGTTTCAATAGTATTACCGCAATTGCAGGCAGGCTTTGGGGTTTCGGTACACGATGGTGCCGATAGGCTTAGCATTAACGCACATAGCACGTTAATTAAATAGGCTGGCATGGTGATGGATTTTTTGTAGCTGTTACGTACTCAAAAACAGAAAGTTGTAGGTTTTTAAAAATAAATTTTTGGGGAGGAATTAATTCATTCCCGTTGCATCAATGCGCAACTCAATGGCTTCTATAGTACCTTTATATGTACTTAACTTTAACGTGTACCCTTTATCTGTTTTACCCGTAAGGTTAACCATGCTAAGTATGTTGTAGCGCAACGTTTCGGGCATAGGTTCGCCAAGCATAGTTAATGTTTTGCGTACAGCATCAACCATGGCTTCCAGCGCCTGTGTTTTATAATCGGGATTTTGTATTTCGGCTGATATTAATATCAGGTTGGCCTGCAAACTATCATTACCCGATATTTTATATTGGATATTGTTAGTGCGGCCATTGGCGTTGCGCAAGCCTATGGCAAAAGGGTGCAACTCGCACATATAAAAAATGCCGTAATAGCCTTCGCAGGCAAAAGAGTTGCCCATACCCATTTTGGCTACTTCGGCTTTTAGCGATTTTAAATTAGCAAATGTAGCGGTAGGGGTATATACCACTCGCGGGTCAATAGTATCGGTAGCATTTAGTGTTGGCTTTAGCGAGTCGGCCGGTATAGGTTGTTGTGCATACATAAATGTGGCAAAAAATATTGCCACCACCATCCCACAAATACATTTAATATGCGCTCCCATTCCTTCTGCAATAATACTCCGTTATGCTTGTATTGTCAAGCATTATAAAAATACTATTATAAGATAAAGTTAAAAGAGGTATGGTGCATCAGCCAATCTATTAAAAATAGGTGATTTTAACTGGCGATATGGTAAAGGTTCCTAATAAGATATTTGCACAATTGTAGTTTACTTTCTCATCTTCAACCCTCATCCAACCGGGCGAAATTATCATGGAATCTACAGTGCTCCAAAGAACCTGACCACTGCTATCAGCAAAGTTGGCAGTATACTTTACATTAATTGTGTCAGTAGAACTATTGTAGATTTTAATAATAGTAGAGCAATTGTTTTCAAGACAGCTGTCAGGATAAATCATTGATTCCTGATTAAGCCCCCAATGCATTACAGTATCGCCTAAATGGGTACTTTGGGCATTTGTATCAACATACAATTGAGATACGTCGCGGTTGTTATACACACCTAGGCATTGGGGTTCATCTATGCAATCCTTTTTACACGAAGATATAAATATACCCAAGAGGATTATTAAAGAGATGTGTTTCATAAGGCTTATTAACAGCAAAATAAGTTTTTTATTGCTAATATAAAAAACTACATAACACCCATAGGCGTCATTGTTCCGCGGCGGCCATCGCATTTACGGGGGCGGGTTGCACAACTTGATAGTCCGAGAAGGATGCCTGCCAATAAAAAAATTATTATTAGCAAACGGGCTACTTTAAGGCTCATAATTATTCTAATTGGTGAGGTAGCCGTTTTACATATATATATAAACGGAAGAAACGGGAGGGAGGTTACAATAAAAAAGGAGCCTTTCGGGCTCCTTTTTTCTGAACTACAAAATAATAAATCAAGGTTATTCTACCACCAGCTTGGCTGTAGTGCGGCGCTGACCTATGCGCACTTCAACAATATACATACCGGCAGCAAGGTTTTTACGGTCGATGGTATGTTGTGTGCCGCGTATGCCGGCCTGTTGCATTTGTACTTTGCCGGTAAGGTCAAACAGTTGTACCAATACTTCTTCGTTAGCGGGGTTATCAAAACGTACAATGGCGCTCTCCTTCATAGGGTTAGGCATAATGGTTACGCTAAACTTATCGGGCGTTGTGCGTACCGGCTCAACAACGTTTTGGTTAAGCAAGGTGTTGGGTTTAAAGGGGCCGCTTTGTTCATCATACGCCTCTTGAATTTTATCCAGGTTTTTGTACATCTTTTTCTCGGTAGTGGCAAAGTTGTAGGCCAAAGCTATTTTGCGCGATTTGCCGGCTTCAAAGTTAAAAGGGCCAAGTATGCCCAAGGCGCGACGGTCTTGCGGCTTGTTGTTGGCTGCTTTCTCGTTCCAGTTGCCGCTTACTACAGGGTCGGTAGTGCCAGAGAACATGTAGCGGGCGTAGCTTGCACCCCCTTTGCCGTTGCCGCCAAAAGTTACAGGTTGGCCATCTTTCCAATAGCCGCGCAGGTAGTAGTAATAATCTTGTACAGAATAGGGGTTGCCGCGAGTGCTCCAATCGTTATCATAAGCCATAAAACCATTCAGGCCTTCATTCAAAAATTTAACCGACATGTGTGGGTCGTCGGCTATGCCTTTAAAATCATTGTCATCAGGATTGGCGTTATAGGCATAAAACGTGTTGCGGGCTACATCTGCGCCCATATAGTCGTTAAAGGCTTCGCCCATATCAAGGTCGTTAAACAAGCCTATGTACACATCCCTATAGTCGTTAGGCGATAGGTTGAAAATTTCGTACTCAACAAACACCGTGTTGCTAAAAGCCTCGTTGCCTTTGCGGGCATCAAAAGCAAAGGCCATACCGTGTATCTCTATGCCCATTTGGTAGCTGCCGGTTTCGGTATGCGGCTTTTGGGCATCGTTGTAAATAAAGTATACCGCCTGGTCGCCTTTTATAGCAGGGTAATCGCCTTTGGCCGGTTCATATTTACCGTTTTTATCAGCATCAACAAAAGGGGCTAAGTTTGCCATTTGGCCTAAGGCAACATCGCCTTGGGCAGGCCAGTTAGCAATAGCTTCGGGCATTACGTAGCCTTCGTTTTTATAGTTGGCAATATGGATTTCAATTTCTTCGCGGCTTACCTTCCACACACGGTTGTAGCGCTCTTGCCCTGCATAGGCTTGGGTGGTTGATAACGGCCCGGCAAAAGCATCGTTGCCCCACTGGTTGTAGGTTGGGGCCATAAGGTGGTAGTTGTTGGCCGCATCAAAGCCGCCAATCCACAGCGAGGAGGCGTTTAGCGTATGCTTACCCGACTGTTGTATCTCGAAACCGGGGTTGCTATGGCTATTGCTGTTGGTAGCAAATAGCTTGCCGTTGGGGTTTATAGTGGCGCTGATGTTGTTAATATCAAGCTTATCAAAATTAGACACCTGCTGCGCCGTAAGGCTTATTGTAAGGCCCAAAGCAAGGGATGTAAGTAAGTTAATCTTTTTCATGTCCGTCAAATTTTGGTTAACGCTAAATTGGTTAATTTTTTTCCTTTTTGCAAGATAGGATGCAAAAGAGTTTTCAATTCCATAAAAGTTTTTTACCTCACCCCACACCCGCATTGCTCGTGTTTCCCCACTCCATTTTATAGAGTGGGGTTAGGGGAGAGGTACCAACAAAAAATCCCGCCAGTTGGGGGCGGGATTTCTGCTGTCGTCAAACAAAAAAAATAGTTGGTTACTATATGTCTTAATAGGCTACTGCAAATTTTCCTACCGCAGAACCGCTAATTTGAATGGTTTTGCCATTGTTATATAGCGTGCAAGCCATGTCAATTTTATTTTTTACCTCGTAAGTATCTACATTGCAAGGGCGAGAAAACGTTGATTTGTTATTTTTTATCTCAAACGTTGCACCGCTCTGGCTGCCGTTTGATGTCCACACTACGTTGTTGTGGTCAATATAAGTAATCATAACACCGCTGTTGCCGTTGCCTTGTGCAAAGCCGTAAGCTTTTGGGGCAAAAAACTGGTGTATGTTGGCGGTGTCAGCAATGCTGCTTTGGGTAATGTAGCGTTTGGCAATAACCAATTTGCCAACTACAGCACCGTTATCGCGAATGGTAAATTCAGTTGAAAGGGTAGTGTTGCTGCCGTTGTAAGTAACGCTGGCTACATTGTCTACACCATCTTGCCCGTCAATAAATTGGGCCGAAGAGCCATCAATGCTGCCGGTAAACTGTGCGGCGCCATCAACAGGAAGATTGTAATACTGTACGTTTTGTGTTGGGGTAGATGGGGTTTGGCTGATAGGGCTTACAACATCTTCTTTTGAACAAGCTGCAAATAAAACCGCAACTAAAGGGATAAATTTTAAAGCTTTCATAATAGTGTTTTTCATTAGGGTTCAGTAAAATTAGAAAAAAATATCGAGAAAAGCAAATAAACTTACATAAGTAAGGAAATATTACTACCTTTAAAACGTAGATAATTGACTGTCAGTCAATTAATTATTGCATGTTTTTTACAGGCAAAATTACAGCCTAAAATAGGGTGTAAGAAATGGGTGTTTTGGGGGATAAAATGGAGATTGGACGAATAAAACGGTATTAATTGCCCGCTAAACTGATGGTTTTTACCCCTTTTTGCTTGATAAAGCCACGTACAAGGTCGTCGGCATTGGGGTAGTAAAGGCCGCGTTTAACAAGGCTTTTAAGCTCTTGCGGCGATGATATTTGAGTAGACGTATTGTAACTATATACAGGCAGCGTCCGCCCAAATGGGTGAAGCCAATTATTTGGCCGCGCCTGCATTTTAATTAAACCTTCAGCAAATTTCAATTTCTTTTAAAACATTTTGGCATTTCAATAGTTTACCACCTATATTTGTATTCATGGCATTTACCAAAATAGCAAAGTCTTATAACGCGTGTTGTTGCGCCGTTACTTGTTGTTACCACAACGGGGAGCTATTGTTATGTACCATGTCTACACATTAAACAGGCATATTTTACACCAACATATTTCAGCCCCTTGTATAGCTACGAGGGGCTTTTTTTATTTACTAAAACTTGATACGATGGAAAAATTGATTAATGAGATTTTTGAACGGAACGCCAGCTCAGGCAAGGTGTTTCCGAACAAAAAGCAGGCACAGAATTTTGTAGACCAGTTGTTTGATATACTGTATATAAACACCGATAAAAAATACCAAAGCGAGGCCGCTTTTGAAGCAGAGTTTAACTACTTAGGGCTGTTGTTTAACAACCTGTTGGCCGACCATATATTAAACCCTGAAAGCGAAGACAACTGGACGGAATTTAAAAGCGCCCTGCCCGAAATTTACCGGTTGGGAATTAAAGATGCCGAGGCTATTTTTCAGTTTGACCCTGCGGCCAATTCGCTAGAGGAGGTGCTGCATACCTACCCCGGTTTTTATGCTGTTGCGGTACACCGTATATCGCATTACCTGTGGCAGAAAAACAGCAAATCGCTGGCCCGCATTTTTGCCGAATATGTGCATAGCCGCACGGGTATAGATATACACCCCGGCGCGCAAATAGGCGAGGGCTTTGCTATTGACCACGGCACTGGTATCGTCATCGGCGAATCGACCTTAATAGGCAACAATGTAAAAATATACCAGGGCGTAACATTGGGAGCACTAAGCGTGGCTAAAGAAAATGCCCGCACCAAGCGCCACCCAACGGTTGAAGATGACGTAACTATTTATTCAAACGCTACCATTTTGGGCGGCACCACTACTATTGGGCGCGGCAGCATTGTGGGCGGCAACGTATGGTTAACTTATAGCATACCATCAAACTCAGTAGTATTTCATCAAATAGAAATTAAAGTAAAAGACAACAACCCTTTTCCCGAACCGATAAATTTTGTAATCTAAAACAACCAAAAATGAAATTCGACAACATTCTGCAAACCATTGGCAACACGCCACACGTTAAGCTAAACAAGGTGCTTGGCACAAAACATAACATTTATATTAAGCTGGAAAAACAAAACCCCGGCGGCAGCATTAAAGACCGTATTGCCCTTGCTATGATTGAAGATGCAGAGCAACGCGGTGTGTTAACTAAAGAGAGCGTAATTATAGAGCCAACATCGGGCAACACAGGCATTGGCCTGGCTTTGGTAGCAGCGGTAAAAGGCTATAAATTGATTTTGGTAATGCCCGAATCGATGAGTGTAGAACGCCGTAAATTGATGCAGGTATATGGTGCTGAGTTTGTACTTACGCCCCGCGAAAAAGGCATGAAAGGTGCTATTGAAAAAGCCATTGAGTTGAAAGCTGAAACACCCAATGCATGGATTCCGCAGCAGTTTGAAAACCAAGCCAATGTTGAAATTCACCGCAAAACAACCGCACAGGAAATTTTAAACGATTTTCCTGATGGCCTTGATTATATTATAACAGGCGTAGGCACAGGCGGCCATATTACAGGTGTTGCCGAAGTATTAAAAGCAAAATTCCCCAACCTTAAAATTTTTGCTGTTGAGCCTCAATTATCGCCCGTGTTAAGCGGTGGCGCACCATCGCCACACCCGCTACAAGGCATTGGTGCGGGCTTTGTTCCGGCTATTTTAAACACCGGTATTTTAGATGGTATTATACAGGTTAGTAAAGATGATGCCTATGCTTATGCCAAGCGCATTGCTGCCGAAGAAGGCATTTTTGTTGGTGTTTCAACCGGTGCATCATTAGCAGCAGTGGCTAAAAAATTGCCTGAAATACCCGAAGGAGCAACTGTATTAACCTTTAACTATGATACCGGCGAACGTTATTTATCGATAGAGGGATTGTATTAGTACCACCCCCTTGCCCCCCTCCTAAATAAAGAGGGGGGATAAATGGAATTAAATATTTTATAATTATGAGTGATATAACATGCCCGGTTTCTGAACAGCGCGTAGATGAAAATGCTACGCGTGTAGGCGCATTTTTAGTTATTGTAATAGCAGTAGTAGCATTGTATACAGGCGTTTACTGGCTAAGTATTTTATTGGCGGTTGATTTTGCCATACGTGCCTTTACCAACGAGGGTACATTCAGCCCCATAAAACAGGTTTCAAAGTTAGTATCAACCCAACTAAACCTGCCCAAAAAACCAATAGATGCAGCGCCTAAAAAGTTTGCTGCCGGGGTGGGTTTTGCATTTGCAATAAGCATAGCTGTTGCACAGTTTTTTCTGTTTGCCAATACTGCGTATGCTATAGGTAGCGTGCTGTTGGTGTGCGCACTATTAGAAAGCTTTTTTGCCTATTGCGTAGGCTGTGTAGTATATACCTATTTGGTATTGCCGCTGCTTAAAACAAAAATTAATGCTGAATAATTAACTGTTGGTGGCTTACTGCGTTGTTATTTTTCATGGTAGTTTTTACAACGTAGTGGCCACTATTCAGTGCCGTTATATCAAGTGTAACAATATTGTTGGGGCTTATTTTAGTTAGCACTTTTCTGCCTGTTAAATCATATACTTCAATCAGCTTAATACCCTGCATGGCAGTAGCATCAACACTTACAAAACCATTGGCAGGGTTAGGGTATAAGGTAAATGTTGGTACAACTTCTTCTTCAACCCCTGTGCAATTTTGTACCGTAACAGTTACCGTATACTGTGCCGAACAACCGTTGGTATAGCCTGTAACGGTATAGTTGGTAGATGTTGTGGGCGACACATATATTACCGGGCCATTAGCACCGTTGCTCCACGTATAGGTATCGGCACCGCTGGCAATTAGTGTATCAATCTCGCCTTTGCAAATGGCAGGCGCAATAGCCGTTACCGTTGGCGGTAAGTTTACAGTAATGGTAACAGGCAAGGTAGTATCGGCCCCATATTGGTTTGATGCGATTAAATACGCGGTATATGTGCCGGGTGCAGCATAGGTAGCTACTACATTTTGGTTGGTTGATGTATTGGGCGTAGCGCCGGGCAACGACCATGCCCAAGCTGTTGGTGCGTTGGTCGAATTATCGTTAAATGTTACCGGCTGGTTTATGCAGGTTATTAAAGCTGATGGAGTAAAATCGGCCGTTGGCGGGTTGTTGGTAACACCATCGTTGCGGGTATACCATATGGGCGATGTCCATATTATATCACCATCGGCCTGCGTAATTTTTAAGTAGTAATAATACTCCGTATTGTTGGCTATGGTATGGGTGTAGTTTAGCGTTGTGGTATTGTTAGCCGTTGTTAAAACAGTGGGGTTTACGCCACTGCCCGGCACACCATAAAACACCTGTATAGTGGCCGAAGTTTCAGACCCATCATCATCGGCCACAGTTACTGATAGGGTGGGCGAGCCTGCCTGCGTAACCACGCTGCCCATTACGTTGCTGTTTATGGCAAAATTTACTTTGCAGTTCCAATCGTCTGAACTGTAAAAGCGCATATTGCGGAAGGCATCTAAAATATTGTCGCGGGTTAGCGTTTCGGCAAGCACCACCAACCGCCCTTTGGTTTGGCGGCCAAACACACTGTAGTGAGTGTCATGGTCTAAGCCTACGCCCAGGTGATAGCCCATTTTAAGTGCATCGTTATAGCGCGCAATATAGTTGCCCGATGTTGGGTTGCTATAATTTGAATTAGTAGAAAATGCAGGGCCGCTGCGGGCTGCCATACCTACAATGGCATTGTCGGCACTAACGCCGGCAGTGGTTGAAAACAAAGAGTTATAATCGGCAAAATCGGGATGGGCTAAATAACCAAAAGCGTTGGGTACTGCATTAATTTTGTTCCATAATGCAGCATAATCGTACTGGCCGTTAAACACGTCGTAGTAGCCGTCTTCCCAGCCAATCAGCGAATCGTAGCCATAAATAATAACGTGGCCGCCGTTGTTTATTACGCCCCATTCCATGCCGTACATTGCAACAAAATCAGTTGTTGTAGCGGCGTTGGCATCGGCAATGCCCTGGTGGTAGTTGGCAGTATGGGCCATGCCTGCGCTATGATGGTTATGTTCAGATATGCCGTAAAAATCAATATGCTGCGAGTTTTGCGCATACAAAAAATCTTCAATAGGCGTGCTCATGCCGCTGGTAACGCTGTCTTTGTTACCATCCGAATAGCCCGAGTGGGCATGGATATTACCAAAATAAAAATTATAGGTTTGGGCCTGCACCAACGTGCACAAAACAATAGCCGGAATGAGGAATAAATACTTACGCATTAGGTAAAGGTACGGAGAATACTCTCCCCCTAATGTAGGGGGAGTACGGCGAAGCCGGGAGGGGGTATAAGTCATCGCACGCAAGCAATGTCCCCCTTTGGAGGGGGAATGTCCGGTAGGACAAGGGGGAGGACTAGGGCGTTTGCGCCTTTGGCGCACCGCGCTTTCCGCTATAGCCTTCGCGTTGCTCAGGGCTGCCGCTGCAATCGCTAACGCGGCTGGCGCGTGTATAGTATACTACAGACAGGCCGCACCTCCGGTGCTGAATAATTCTGCAAAAATGGCTCCGTAGGAGCCAACTGTCTGTAGTAATAGCGGAAGGAGAAAATATTAGCTCCTTAGGTGCGGCCTGTTAATGGGTTTTTATATCATAAACCAATTATATAGTAAATCCTTCGGTTTGAACTATAGGTGTCTTTTCAATAAATTTTATATCACCTGTGGAACAAAATATTGAATTTAAAAATAGTTCAATTAGTTGCGATGGACAGGCAAATCCAAAACCTAGGTTATCTATTTTATCTGATGTAGATGATTCTCCATCCATAGGAATTTGAGTAATTATTCCTATTACTTTGCCTTTATTGTTTATTACAGGTCCACCACTATTGCCTCCTTTCACACGAGTACTAACAAGAAGATAATCAAGTTTTGTTGTAGGAAGCATTCCAGAGCCCACGTTTTGACCTAAGGTTGCTTTAATATATGTATGAGCTATTGAGGCTTTCTCTGCAATTAATACAGCATTATTTACATCAGCTCCAGAATCAAATAAACCTGTAGGAGGAAATCCTAAAACCATAACATCGTTTACAATCTCCGGCTTATCTAACACAAAAAAAGGTTCATCTCCAAAAGCAGCTTCATCAAATGTCATAATACAAACATCCAAATTTTGATATTCAAAACCAGCATCACCTGTAAATTCTGTCTTTTCTGTAAGATATATCGACTTGGGAACGATAATATTATTTTTAGAATCATAAACTATAACCGTTCCTCCATTATCTATGCAATGTCTTGCAGTTATAAAACATTTATGCCCATTAAAATTTAATAGAAAACCAGTTCCAATATGAAGATCCCTGTCAATTATATTTATAATTGGCTTAACACTAAGTTGGAAATTATCGTGTATTTTTTTAAAACCATATATAATAAAATCATATACTCCATAATCTGCATCAATGGGATTGTATCGAAGCGTTTGGTATGTATTATTTCTTAAGTTAAAATCCCAACTAAAACCCGTTGAAACTATATAAGAATCAAATAATAGTTTATTTAATGCTGATTGCACATCTACAGCAATATAGCCTTCTGGCAAACATTCATCAATTAATTGACCTAATTTTGGTGCAGATTCCGAACGTTCAATTTTTTCTCTTGAAAAGAATTCCAATATTTTTTTTCCTAGGCTCATGGTTTTAGTTTGAGAAAGCAAGTATAATATAAAAATTCGCGCCTATCACCCTAAACACAGAAAAACACAAATTTAGTAATGTCTTTTAAATGTCTAATACCGCATTAATCAATGTTTTCAACAGTATTTCTTCTTTATGAACTAAACTGTTTCTTTTTATATTTGGCAAATGCCAGTTATAAAGGAACACAATGAGGATGAAAACGAACACTTCTACTTTAAAATTAGTAGGAAGGATATGTTTACCTATTTGGGCTATGCTAAGTTTATAGAAAAGCAATTAAAAGAGAAAAACCACCACTTACCAAAAGTCTTTCAAAAGTATAACGGGTTGCTTATTCCATCGGAACAAGATGTTCAGCAGTTTTATCAAACCCTCGTTGATAATTACAGCCAAGAAGTAATAGCTTATTTCAATAATATCAAAGGATACGACTTTAGTATTCAAACAGAGGCAACTAAAAACAACCCCGTACCTGACTATTTAACACCCATAAAAGTTTCATTTGAGAGTATGGTCAAAGAATCTGTTGGTAGTGTTGTATCAGCAAATATTGATAAAAAGATAGGCAAAAAAGAAGATGTCATGTGCGTGGCCTATGAGGCTATGCGGGAATATCTAATCACACATGAATTGCCAGAGGATAAACTATCTCATTATATGAAGGCAGTAATATCAGCCTATATAGCTTTTACAATGGGTTTTGTCCTAAATGCTGAGTTATCCCCTAAAGTCTTGGAAAACCGAATACCAACGACTTCACAGCTATTCAATGCGGCACGTAATTGTACCAACAAGTACAAATAAAAAAAAGGCATAGGTAATTAAACCTGTGCCTTTTTAATGCGTAGCTATTAAAGCGACTTTCTCGACACTGTAAATTTAAGCAAAAATTTCAGTACTGAACAAATAGTTGAAAATTACAGTACTGAAAAGTTAGCCCCATTTTACAGTACTGTAAAAATGGCCAAGATTTACAGTACTGTAAATTTTCGTTATTTCTGCACTACCACGTCAAAAATGCTATTGTTTCCTTTGCAATGAATTATTTGGGCATGGGGGGCGTAGCATTATGAGCAATGCGACTTTCTCGACAGAAAGGATTATGCGAGTTCGATTCTCGTCGCCTCCACAAAAAACAATACTATGAACCTGATTGAACTATCCAAAAAGTTCAACACGCATAAAAAATGCGTAGCCCATTTAGAAAAAGTACGCTGGGCTGGTAAATATCTACTTTGCCCAATCAAAAAATGCAGCAGCCCGTCAATAATAAAGCGACAAAATACCGCAGACCGTAGCTACAAGACAACAACCTATCATTGTAACGATTGTAATAAAGACTTTACTGTCTTAAAAGGCACTATTTTCGAGAAAAGTCAATTGTCCCTCCCTAAGTGGTTTATGATAATTGCCCTAATGCTTAATGCTAAAAAGGGCATTTCGGCTATGCAGCTTTCACGAGATGTGGGTATCCCTTATAAAACTGCATGGTATTCATCTATGCGGGTGCGTTGCGCTATGCTTGACCAAGCCAATATGTTAGAAGGTATACTAGAGATGGACGAGGCGTATATTGGAGGCAAGCCACGCCATCGCAATAAGCCAGACCAACCCAATGCTGCCTATTTATCTAAATTAAGCACTAAGAGGGGCAGAGGAACTAACCAAGTGCCTATTGTTGGTATTGTAGAGCGTGAGGGTAAAAAACGCGTAGTAGCAAAGGTGCAGGATGGCTTGACAGGTAAAGATATGTTAGCCATGTTGAAGCGATATGTAAAAATGGATAGGGCTATATTGATTACTGACGAATACAGGGGCTACAATATAGTAGATAAGTATATGCAGCATTTGAAGGTAAACCACTCTAAAAAGGAGTATGTAAGGGACGGTATAATACATACCAATACCATCGAAGGCTTCTGGACAATAATAAAGAACGGCATACGCGGCCAGTACCATGTATTAAGTAAGAAGTATCTGCCGTTTTACTTGGCTGAATTTTCTTACAAATACAATCGAAAAAGTCAAAACAGGACTGTTATGTTTGACGAGGCACTTGATAATGCCGTATCAGACGAAAAATGTACGGTCAATAACAAACCGAAGAAACATCCAAAGTTCCTTGCGTACCGACTTAAAAAGAAGAAAGCCCAGAACGGATAGGAATAATAAAGTGTTTGATATTTAAACCAACGGCACTAACGTTTCCGCAAGACTGGTATTTTTTATAAATAGCCTTATTTTGTTGGGTATCAAATATCCATAAGGCATATCCCATTCCAGCCCTCTTTTGTGCCTCCAGCGTAAAATAGACACTTGTACTATTTTATCAGGCAAATCAATAGAATCGGGTTGCCTATAATCTATATCGCTTGAAATAACCAATGGCAAAGATATTGGTTCAAGATATGTGATAGCTTCAATGACACGCTCTGGATTATAAGGCTCAATGTATAGCCATTCGTTTATCTGCGGTTTTTTAGACTGAAAGACCTTTTTAATAGCATGGTCTATCTCATCGCCCGCTTGCAAATCATAACCCTTATACATAGTCCGCGCATAGGCAATCTTGTATTTCACATTCCACCTATATACCAGAAAGGAAACAGATAACACTCTTAGTGCCATATTCATACAATAGACGTTTTTAGAAGTTATCTATTATTTCCTGTTTCTCCTCATCGGATAGCTCTTTTAGCAATGCTATGGCCTGTTCC
>JANOCJ010000335.1:0-7819 GCA_031412115.1 Flavobacteriales bacterium | reverse complement strand
CAAGGCTGTCATTTCTCAACGACCCACTACTGGGCATTCACTAAACCGTGCAAACTAGTCCGCCTATGGCGGACGTCGAACAGCGCACGCTTTGTTCCGCTCTTGGCGGAACACGTTCATTTTCCTTGTGTGTCCCCGTTTCGAAATGAAGGCCAATCTTGCTTACGCTAGAATTAATATGGTGCAATTTTATTAGCGCCCTAGGCGCGGCCTGTCTGTCCCATAGGGATTACTACGGAATAGAAAACATATCCCGAGAAATAACTCTCCCCCTGCCAAGGGGGAGTACCAATCCGCCGCAGGCGCGATTGGGGAGGGGGTGTATTATTATCTGAGCCTAAAAATCATAATACCTATTCGGTAACCACGTTTTCAACCCAAAGTTAAACCAAAGTGTATTATTGGCTATGCCACCTTCAACCGTTTGGCGGCGTACTGTAGCACCTGCCTGTATTTGCAAGCCATACACAGGGTTTATAATGTATGATACGTTTCCGTTTAAGTAGAATAAGTTGTTGGCAATGCCTTGGCCTACAAAATTGCCATACTCGTTGTTGCGGGTGCTGTATGGCTTGTAAAGATTTCCACCGTAGTTGTCGGTAGGGCCATCGGTACCATAGCGGGCAAACATCATTTCGCCCTCAAACCACCAGCGCTTGTAGCGGTAGCGCAAAAAGCTCACACTCTCCCAAAAGTTGGCGCCCAGCGGGTGTGCCAGCGGCTGGTTAAAGTGCGCATAGTTTTGTATTTGCAAAAAGTGGGTGTAGGTATAAGGGCGCACCCAGTTAAATTCCGTCTGTATATACAGGTTTTTTATGCCGAATAAATCAAAGCTTTTAAAGCCCAGCTGAAAACCCTGTTTGTTGGCCCACCAGCCGTTGCGCGCAAACACCTCTTTGGTATAAAATTCATCCAAAATAATTTGCCCATACAATACTTGGTTTTTAAGGAAATTATATTTCAGGTTAATACCTATGACCACATTATCGGGCGAGCCTAACGAATACTCTACCGGGCGGAAAAATATCAGCGGGTTAAGGTAGTTGGCATCAAAACCGCGGTGGCGGCCGGTGCTGTCGGCTGCTTCCCAAATAACGCTTTCAAACAAGCCAATGCTCAGGCGCTTGTGTGCAATAACGTCTATGTAATGAAACACCCCGTACTTTTTAGCATAGGTTTGGTTGGGGCCGGTTACAGTTTTCAAATCCTGAAACTGCGCATAAATCATAGCATACTTTATGCGCCATACATTGGCCGTAAGTTTTAAATAGGGGTAGTTGAACGAGTTGTCGGACAATAGCAGTGAGCGGTAACCATCGCCAATAAAATTTTTGCCATGACCCATTTGTATATTTAAATATTTAATGGGGGTGTATGACACATAACCTGTAGCCCAGGCATAGTCAAAACCACCGGTGCCAAAGGGTTTTGGGCGGCCCTCTTGCGGTATTACGGTGTTGGCATTAATCCAGTTGGTTAAGTATTGCGGAAAGCGCGCTTGGTTTTCATAAACCGCCGTATAGAAAGAGAATTTTTTGGTGATATTGCCGGAAAATGCTGCGCCTTTGGTAGAAAAATAAGTGGTTACTTTATTACGCGTATCGCGGCCCAGGCCTACATCAATTACAGGGTCTACATACAATTGAAACACACCCGAATCGAGCTTTAATAGATGGTCGCTAAAAAGGGCGCGGCCAACGCGGCGGCGGGCAAAGCGCCATTTATATGGGGTAATAAATGCGGCACTGTCGGGCACGGTTTCAGTGCCTTTTTCCAGTTGGTAGGTGTATTTTTTGCGCCTGTATTGGTACATGGCACTGTCTGCAGTAAGCACAGGGTTAACTTCGCTCTGCAAATACGGCCTTACCGAGGTATGGAACACCGCATCTTTGTTATTCAGCGGGCGGTCTATAGCGTTGTAATAGGCGTTGTTGTAAAAGGTATTAAGCTGCTGCGCAAAGGCAGGCACAGCGCTAAATAGAAAGAGTACGGGTATCAGTCGTTTCATGCAGGGTGCAAGGTAAAGATTATTTTTTTGTTGATTTTTCTTTCCGTGCTTACGCGGGATATCTCCCTCTTTGAGGGAGTACCCACGCCTACGGCGTGGGGGAGGGAGGTGTTTTATAAACCTACTTCAACCTAATAGCCCTTACCGGGCTTATTCTGCGTACTACTAATGATGTTACCCAAAGCACCAAAAAGCTCATACCAATGGTAAGTAGGTTTATGCCGCCAATATGCAGCGGGTTTAACAAAATAGGCACCGTATCTACATAATAGGCCTCTTTTGATAGTTTTATAACGTGAAAGTGTTGCTGGATAAGGCATAAGCCGATACCAATAATATTGCCCAGCAACAAGCCGCGCACAAGTAGGTAGGCGGCATAGTGTATAAATATTTGGCGGATGCTGTTGTTGTTGCTGCCCATGGCTTTCATAATGCCAATCATGGGGGTGCGTTCCAGTATCAATACCAGCATGGCCGATATCATATTGATAAGCGACACAAACAACATTAGCACAATAATTATAACGCCGTTAATGTCCTGCATCTCTAGCCAAATAAATATGTCCGACCGTATTTCGGTAATGGTGCGCGCCTCAATATCGGGCGGCAGTGCGTTGTTTATCTGCTCGCTTATGTCGTAAATGCGGCTAAAATCATCAATGCGCACCTCTACGCCTGCGGCCGATGTGCTGTCCCAACTGTTTAACTGTTGTATGGTGCGGATGTCAACGTACGAAAATGTCTTATCAAACTCCTCAAAGCCGGAGTCGAATAGCCCGCTAACAGTTAATTTGCGCTTGCGAATATCATTGTCTACCAAAAAATAAACCAACGGTTTATCGCCCACATTAAGGTTTAGCCTGCGGGCGGTGTATTTAGAAATCAGCACCTCTTTTGATATGGCTGTATCGCTCATTAACGGCAGTTTTCCTTCGGCCAAAATGCTTTTTAAGAAGGTAGTATCGTAAGTTTTTGGTAGCCCTTTTACCACCATATTTTCAAACTCCTCGCCGGTTTTAAACATGCCCGCTTTAAGGGCAAATGGCTGTACGGAGGTAACACCCTCAATGCCATGGATAACCTTAGCTACAGCGTCTACATTGCTTAGCGGCATGCCTTCGTAAGAGTTGCTTTGGCTTATGGGCTCCACCACAATGTGCGACCCAAACCCTATCACCTTATCACGCACCGATTGCTGAAAAGCCGTTACTATAGATACCGCCACAATCATTACCGCCATGCTGATAGCTATGGCGCCAATGGCAATGCCAATAACAGTACGCGATGCCTGCCTGCCCTTGCGGGGCGTGCCTTTTACCAGCTTGCGTGCTATAAATATGGGGAGGTTCATGGGGTGTTTTAAGTGCTGAAAAATTTGTTGGCACAATTTTTTCGTGTTCAAAGATAAAGCCATGCATTAAAGTAAATTGGCTACAGATGAAAAAGATTTTAAGCATAGGCGTTTTAATGGTTTGGGCAATGGTTGTTGCGGCCCAAAATACGGCGTATTACAAAGGCCCCATTGTTACCGATGTGGAGGTAATAAACGGTGCTGAGAAAACTGCGGAGTACCTGCCATTGCTGCAAGGCAAGCGGGTGGTAATTGTTGCTAACCAAACATCGGTTATAGGCAAAACCCATTTGGTAGATAGCTTGCTAAAGCTAAAAATAAACATTGTAAAAATATTTGCCCCTGAACACGGCTTTCGCGGTCAGGGCGATGCCGGCGAGCACCTTTCAGACAGTATTGATGCCAAAACAGGCCTTGCCTTAATATCGCTTTACGGCAAACATGCCAAGCCCGATTCCGTTGATATGGCTGATGTGGATGTGGTGCTGTTTGATATACAGGATGTGGGGGCACGTTTTTACACTTACATAAGTACGTTGCACAATATTATGGAGGCTTGCGCCGAAAATAATAACAAGCAACTGATAGTGCTAGACCGCCCCAACCCTAATGGTTTTTACGTAGATGGGCCTATATTGGATACCGTTTGCCGCTCATTTGTAGGTATGCACCAAGTGCCTATTGTGCATGGTATGACAATAGGTGAGTACGCCAAAATGGTTAACGGCGAACGTTGGCTTACCGATAGTATGCATTGCCACCTTACGGTTATTACTTGCAGTAAGTGGGACCATACCATGCTGTACCAATTGCCCATAGCCCCATCGCCAAACCTTAAAACTATGCAGGCGGTATATTTGTATACCTCGTTGTGTTTGTTTGAAGGGACTAACGTAAGTGTAGGCCGCGGCACGCCTACCCCGTTTGAGGTTTACGGTAGCCCCTACCTGCAAAAAATGCCCTATAGTTTTACGCCTAAAAGTGGCCCCGGTAGTAAAAAGCCCATGCACATGGATAAGCTTTGCCACGGCGAAGATTTGCATTATGATATTGCCAAACTGGGCGCTGCTAAATTTACTATGCAGTATGTGCTTAAAGCCTATTTAAACACCTCAAAAGCCGATGATTTTTTTGTAAAAACAAGCTTTTTTGAAAAACTATGCGGCCGTGTAGATTTGCGCGACCAGATTAAAACCAACGTTAGCGAAGAAGAGATGCGCAAAGGCTGGGCCGATGGCCTTGCTGCCTTTAAAAGCATCCGCAAAAAGTATTTGCTTTACGCAGATTTTGAGTAATTTAATTACTTACCCCCGCCAATTTACCATAGCTGGTAATATCGCTACGTAATTTTTCTTCGCCGCTCCAGCCCAGGGTTTTGCCCAGCATTTTGGTTTTGCTGAAAAATATAAGGGCCGGTATGCTCTCTATTGAATAAGCGTCAGACACTAACGGGTTGGCATCAACGTCAATTTTTATAACGTTAAGCTTTACACCCCATTCTTTAGCAATTTTATCTAAAATAGGCGATAGTTGCTTACATGGGCCGCACCATTTGGCAGTAAAATCAACCACAGTAAATTCTTTTTCGGCCAGCATTTTGTCAAGGTCGCCCTTGGTTAAACCAACCGGGCCTTTTTGGGCTGCTTTAGCGCTTGCTAAAGGTTTGTCGGCTGCTTTCCATGCACGTATGCCTCCTTTTAAATCGTACACCTCTGTAAAGCCCAATTTTTTAAACTTACCGGCAGCGGTGGCACTGCGCGAACCCGCTAGGCAGTATACAAATACAGGTTTACTTTTATCAAGCTTAGCTATTTGGGTGTTAAAATCGGCCCCGTCAACATTTATGTTTTGGGCGTTGGCCAGGTGGCCATCGTTATATTCTTCGGCGGTGCGCACGTCTACCACCTGCGCATCGGGTTTAGCATTTAGCTTGGCTTCAAACTGGTTAGCATCAAGCAGGCCTTGGCCTGAGCCTTGGTTGCAGGCGGTAGTGGCCAATACCACTATCAAAAACCCTATTTTAACTAAATTCATAATCATCGTATATTTTGACGGAAAACGTATAGCAAGAACAATACCATTACAATACTAAGTAAGAAAAAAATGCTGCGGGTATAGTGCCTGCGGCTTGTAGGGCGGTCTTTTGTGTAGGCCCATATTAAAATACCAATAAATGCAACAACAAATAAGCCTGCAAAAACCCAGTGCCCGGGGGTTATAATTTGTGTGCCCTCATATTGCCTTTGGCCTAACTCTTTCATACGGTATACAATTAAAATGCAAATGTACCTATATTGTTTATACCTAACGGGCAAAGCTGCTAAGAGGGGCAATCTTTTTCATTAGGTAATACTCCTCTTACCTAATTGGCTAATTTATATATTTGCCGTATGATAAAAACAATTGCGGTAACAGGTGCTAAAGGCCAATTGGGAACAGTGTTGCAACAGCTTGCCCCTGCGTTTGCGCAATTTAAGTTTGTGTTTACCGATGTGGATGAGCTTAACATTACCGATGCCACACAGGTACGCCACTTTTTTAATACCTATAGCCCCAAATACCTTATTAACTGTGCCGCGTATACGGCGGTAGATAAGGCTGAAACCGAGCGCAAAACTGCAGAACTGCTTAACGTAAAAGCGGTTGAACTACTGGCCGAAGAGTGTAAGCTTAACAAAACCAAATTCATACACATATCTACCGACTATGTGTTTGACGGCATTAGCAGCGCCCCTTATACCGAGACTGATTATACCAACCCCGTTAGTGTTTACGGCCAAACCAAAGCCGCCGGCGAGGATGCGGTGTTAGCATCGGGTTGCGATGGGTACATTATGCGTACCTCATGGTTATATTCGGCCCACGGCCATAATTTTTTGAAAACTATTTTGCGCCTTGCGGCAGAACGCGATACGCTGAATATTGTATACGACCAAATTGGTACACCTACACTTGCCGATGATTTAGCCGCTGCTATATTGCAACTGATTGTGGCGCTGAACGATAAGCAGAAGATAAAACCGGGCGTATTTCATTTTAGTAATGAAGGTGTTTGCAGCTGGTTTGATTTTGCCCATGCCATTGTTGAAATTGCGGGCCTTAACTGCGCCGTAAAACCTATACTTACCGCCCAATACCCCACACCAGCCACACGCCCTGCGGTTAGCATACTTAACAAAAATAAAATTAAAGAAACGCTGGGTATTGAAATTCCGCATTGGAGGGATAGCTTGAATAAGGTAATGGCTGAAATAGGGGCTAGGGGATAGGTTAGAAACAAACTTTTTTAATCGAGGCTGTCATCCTGAACTCGATTCAGGATCTAATATAAACCACTGCACTTGCTTTATTTTTTTTCTTGCCTTCGGCTCTCCCTTCGGCGACCCGCCGCGAGGACGTTACGCTAAAATCTGCAAACTTTCACGCCTATTCTTTCAGAATGGCGTGATTCAAACAGCGCAGATTTTCAGCGCTTCACTTCTCTGCGGGTTCCCCGCCTCAAAACGCTAGGCCGGTTTATTGCTTGCGCATATTTAACTCACCCTTATAAAGGGACTACCCGAGCTTGCGAGGGAGAGGGATTATATCCAAAGCGACTATTTATACAAACAAAAAAAGCCCCACCGGTAATTAACCAATGGGGCTTTTCTATATAAATGCTTTTGCCTAATTACGAAGGGAAGAACAATGGCTTATCAAGAATTAAGAATATTAAGTCGATGACAATCCATACAAATAGCAATACGCCGCATAGGTACCCAATCCAGCCTAATACAAAGCCACCCAGTACTACCGATGCAACAAAAAGTGCAATCATAATAATACCTGATATGGTGTAGCCTAAATAAAAGCGGTGGATGCCCAACCAGCCTAAAAATATACAAAGCAAAATGGCAATCAGCTTATCATCGCCCAAAATGCCTAAAGCGCCTTTAGGGCCTGATTTGTAGCCTTTTTTATCTTCGTGGCTAAAACCAATTTTTTTGCTGCCTTTTTCTTTTACGTGTTTAGCAACTGTAGCATTGGCATTGCTGTTTTTGGTTTTATTACTGTTTATAGCAGGGCGTTGCTCAGTAGTTGCTGTAGAGGCAGATGCGCTGGTGTTTTCAGGTGCAGTAACAACTGCAGGCGTGACAATGGCAGTTTCAACCGCAGTAGTGGTTTCTTCAACCGGTGCAGCATTTTCTTTAGCCTCTGTTTTAGGGGTTTTCTTTTGCGTAGCCTCAAAGTGGAAACCGGGCCTGTAGTGGCGTTTTTGCACTGAGCAGGCGTTAAACAACACCACCATGGCTAGCGATAAAGCCGTAACGTAAGTAATTCCTCTTTTCATATCTCTGTTTAGTTAGTTAATGCTAGTAACTGCTAAAGTATAAAAACTATGCCAAATTACCATTAACGTAAAATGGCATAGCTAAGTTATATTTTAACAAGTAAAAAACCTTGTTTGTTAATTTCTTTAA
>JANOCJ010000334.1:0-3694 GCA_031412115.1 Flavobacteriales bacterium | reverse complement strand
GTGTTTGTTGCCCCAACAAAAATAGCCTCGCCTGCATTGCCCAAAGCTAAAATACCCACGTTAAAAGATTTTGGTTTAAAACCTATAAAGGCCGATAGCCGCGCAGTGTTGCAATTTACCGGCGGCGAAGCAGAAGCATTTAAACGTGTTAACTATTATTTTTTTGAAACTAAAGCCTTATCTCAATACAAAGAAACCCGCAACGGGCTTATAGGGGCCGATTTCTCATCCAAATTCTCGGTATGGCTGGCGCAGGGCTGCTTATCGCCACGCTATATATACTACCAGGTAAAGGAATATGAAAAACCACACGGCGCTAACGATAGTACCTATTGGTTGATTTTTGAACTGTTGTGGCGCGATTACTTCCGTTTTATGATGAAAAAGCACCGCAACAAATTCTTTTTACAAACGGGTATTAAAGACAGTTCGCAACCTATAAATAAGCACGATGCCGCTATTTTAAAAACATGGATAGACGGCAAAACAGGGGTTGATTTTATTGATGCCAATATGTTGGAACTGAAACTTACGGGCTTTATGAGCAACCGCGGCCGCCAAAATGTAGCCAGCTACCTTTGCAACGATTTAAAACTGGATTGGCGCTTTGGCGCTGCCTATTTTGAGCAGCAGCTTATAGACTATGATGTATGCAGCAATTGGGGCAACTGGGCGTATTTGGCCGGTGTGGGCAACGACCCGCGGGGCCAACGGTATTTTAATATACCCAAACAAGCCGACGATTATGATAAAGACCACAGCTACCGCAAATTGTGGTTAAACCGGGCCACAGAATCAACTGCGGTATAAAACAAGCTTTACAGGTACAACTTAAACATCAGTTTAGGAGATATCAGCACTTCGTTTTATTATTATAAAACTCGTAGTCCGCATCAAGTGCGTGATGATTTTGCATCAAGTTTTATCTCACAAACAACTGGCAACCAGCAACTACGAACTACCAACTAAATTTTGGCATACAAATTGAAAAGCATACCGTAAATTTACTGCGTATGAAAAAGCTCTTCTTATTTATAGGTATTTCTATTGTATTGGTATCGTGCAGCAAAATGCTGTTCAACTCAAATAACAATCAGGCTAATAACGTATACATGCTGCGCGAAAAGGCTTCGCCTGCAAACAACTACTATGCGGTTGACCCTGTTATGCGCATTAGCCGCGTTGAACCTGTCGGCGATAATGTAAACCTATATACCCATATTATAGATACCGATAACTCGTTTTTAACCGGCGCAGCCAATCCTGCCAATATAAACAACTGGTGCTCGCTTACGGTAAATGGCGTCACCATTAATGATTACACCGTGCGCGAAGTTATAGAAGATAGCAACGTGCCTACCGTATACGCCCTGGTGCTTGACCATAGCGGCAGTATGAGTACCCGTGTTACCAGCATGCAAAATGCGGTTAGGGCATTTATCAACAAGAAAAAACCGCAAGATGCTATATGCATTGTAAAATACGATAGCCGCGCCGGGCTTGAAGTGCCTATTAATACCTATGCAGGCCAGTTGCAAACAGAGTTCAGGTCTGACGGGTTGGGCCTATACGGTGGCACTACCGCTATTTTAAATGGCATAATGCTGGGCATGGAAACCATTAAACCCTCGGCCTACCGCCGCAAAGTGGTTATATCGTTTACCGATGGGGCCGACAATTCATCTACCATTACTAAAGAGTACGTTACCTGGTATGCACAGCAAAACAACATCAACCTATGTACTATAGATTTTAACAACTCGCCAAACAACAATTTTATGCCCGAGTTGGCCAACAACACCGGCGGCACTTACACCTATTTTAGCAATACCAACCAGTTTAACAATGTGTTTGATGACATTGTAAATAAAATGAACCATGCGTATGTGGTTACCTACAAAAGGCAAACAGCCGGGCAGCAAAACGTTTACCTGCGCTATTGCGCCGAACCGGTTGCGCTGGAAGCCCATGCTGATTTTACTACCGAAAGGCCATCTGCACAACCCGTGCGCAATGTTCCGGCACCCATAGTTTCGCCTGATGTTGCTTCGGCTGACAGGCCTGTGTACACCCGCCCTGTGGCCGATTACCCTGTAAATTCGCCTACACGCCCTGTTACTACCAATGGGCGCGGTAATATGGCTAACCCACCGGCAAACGGACAAACCCCAAGTACCGGCCGTGGCCCGGGAAGCACCGGCACCAATAACAGCACCACCAAGCCTGAACCAACCAATACCGGCGGCAGCAACGGCGCAACTACCACCCCAACCAAACCATGGACCGGCGGCGGCAGCTCTACTACCAAACCCGAGCCAACCAAAACCGGCGGCAGCAGTGGGGCAGGTTCAAGTACTGTCGGTGGTTCAACCAAAGGAGATACTAAGAAAGATACTACCACCAAACCCGCAGCAGCTAAGCCTGTCAAAGGCAGTACCAAAGGCACTACTACCGGCGGCACTACTACCCAACCGGCCAGCAACACCGGCGGTAAAAAAACTACCGGTGGCGAGGGTAATCAAAAGACCCCAACAGGTAATAAAATGGATGCGCCAAAAACGGGAAGGCCTTAGTAGCTTGTTGCTTATAGGTGCTAGGTTGTAGGGGGATAGAAAATGTCACATTAAGCCTAATTATAAAAAGAAAAATCGAAGTCATCCCTGCGAAAGCAGGGATCTCCTAAGTGAGACCTATCATTATCCGAACAGTCGGAGATAATCAGCTCTTCGTCTTGTTAAAGCAAAACTCGTAGTCCGCATCAAGTGCGCGATGACGTATTAAGAGGCTTCCTCAATAGACTTAAGCACCAACGCGCAGCATTCCTCAATTTCCTGGTTTGTAATAATAAGCGGTGGGGCCAGGCGCATGCGGTTGTCAGAGAAGAGGAACCAGTCGGTAATGATGCCGTTGGCAAAGCAGCGTTCTATTACTTTAAACATAAATTCGTGGCTCTCAAATTCAACCGAAAGCAACAAGCCTTTGCCATGTATAGCCTGTATTTTAGGGTGTTGCAGCAACTTGCGAAATAATTGTTCCTTTGCTTCTACCTCATTTATCAAATTGCTTTCAACCAACGTAGTTAACGTAGCCAAGGCCGCTGCGCAGCTAACGGGGTGCCCGCCAAACGTAGTAATATGGCCCAGTATAGGGTTATTGGTCAGTGCATTCATTATTTGGGTAGATGAAATAAAAGCGCCAATAGGCATGCCACCACCCATGGCTTTTGCGGTAAGCAATACATCGGGTACTACGCCAAAATGCTCAAAGGCAAACAGTTTGCCCGTACGACCAAAGCCGCACTGTATCTCATCAAATATTAATAACGCCCCTTGGTCGGTGCATTTTTTACGTAGTGCTTGTAAAAATTCTGCAGTAGGCACAACTGCTCCGGCCTCGCCCTGTATAGTCTCTACAATAACGGCAGCCGTGCGGCACGATATATTTTCTAAATCTGCAATGTTGTTATACTCCAGCAACTGCACATCGGGTAGCAGCGGGCGGTACGCGTTTTTAAAAACCTCGCTGCCCATAACGCTCAAAGCCCCATGGGTACTGCCGTGGTAAGCATTTTTAAATGATACGATGCGCGTTTTACCGGTATAGCGCTTAGCTAGTTTCAATGCCCCTTCAGTAGCTTCGGCACCGCTATTGGTAATGTATACGCTGTTTAAACTTTGGGGTAAGTATGCTGCAA
>JANOCJ010000333.1:0-5189 GCA_031412115.1 Flavobacteriales bacterium | reverse complement strand
AAGGGGCGTATTTAGGGTTTCCAAAACCATCGTGCAACACGTTTAGTATAGACAGGCAAATATCTAACCCAATAAAATCGGCTAGTTGCAAGGGGCCCATAGGGTGGGCCATGCCTAGTTTCATTACGGTATCAATCTCGTTAACACCGGCAACGCCTTCGTACAGGCTGTAAATAGCCTCATTAATCATAGGCATTAAAATACGGTTGGCAACAAAACCGGGGTAATCATTCACCTCAACAGGTATTTTACCCAATACTTTTGATACTTCAAAAATAACCTTGGTAACCTGCTCGTGGGTAGAGTAGCCGTTAATTACCTCTATCAGTTTCATAACCGGCACCGGGTTCATAAAGTGCATACCAATTACCTGTTGCGGGCGTTTTGTAGCGGCAGCAATTTTGGTAATAGATATGGATGAGGTGTTTGATGCCAAAATAGCCTGTGCAGGCGCAGCTTCATCTATCTGACGGAAAATATCCAGCTTAAGGTTTACATTCTCCGTAGCGGCTTCAATAACTAAATTAGCATTAGCAACACCGGCTTTAAGGTCGGTAGTAGCGGTAATGTTGGCTAAAGTAGCAGCTTTTTGCTCTTCGGTAAGGGTGCCTTTGGTAATCATCCTGTCAAGGTTTTTACCAATGGTAGCAAGGCCTTTGTCAAGCGCAGCCTGCGATATATCTATAAACGAAACCGTAAAACCTGCCTGGGCAAATACGTGTGCTATGCCGTTGCCCATGGTTCCGGCGCCAATTACTGAAATGTTTTTCATCTTGAAATATTAGAGCCGCGAATTTAATCAGGTTGATTGAATGCACGTTAATAAATTATTTATCGTATTTGTACGATTGAATAAATATTCATCGTATATTTGCGATGAAATAAAAATACAATGGCAACAAGTAAAAAAGAAGAATTTAGTGCAGAAGATGTTGAATTGGCTGAATTTGCAAAGGCTTTGGGTCACCCAGCACGTATAGCCATACTAAAAACCCTGGCCGAAAAGAATGAATGTGTGTGTGGTGAGATAGTAGAAATATTGCCATTAGCCCAAGCAACCGTATCGCAACACCTAAAAGAGTTAAAAAAAGCAGGCTTGGTTAAGGGTAGAATATCAGGGGCAAAATCATGCTACTGCATAAATGAGGAAGTATTTGCCCGCTTTGCCGATTTGATAAAAGGATATACTGGTAGCATTACCTCCTGTTGCCTTGATAACTCATGTTGTTAAATATAAAAAACTAAAATAATATGGAAACTGACGAAAAATTAAAACAGGTAGTAAAAGATAAATATGCTGAAATAGCCTTGCAGGATAAGGAAACAAACGAAGCATCGTGCTGCGGTGCTACCGGTTGCTCTACCGAGGTGTATACCATTATGGCCGATGACTATACAAAACTGGAAGGCTACAACCCCGATGCCGACTTAGGCTTGGGCTGCGGCTTACCTACACAATTTGCCAAAATTAAAAAAGGCGATGTGGTAATTGATTTGGGTTCGGGCGCAGGCAACGATTGCTTTATTGCCCGCCATGAAACTGGCGCAGAAGGCAAAGTAATTGGTATAGACTTTACCGAGGCTATGATAGAACGCGCCCGTGCCAATGCTGAAAAACGCGGCTTTAATAATGTAGAGTTTCGCTATGGCGATATTGATAAAATGCCGGTAACAGCTAATGCTGCCGATGTTATTGTAAGTAATTGTGTGTTGAATTTAGTACCTAACAAAAAGCAAGTATTTACAGAGATAATGCGTGTGCTGAAACCCGGTGGCCACTTTAGTATTTCAGATATTGTACTGGTAGGCACGCTTCCTTCAAAAATTAAGCAGGCTGCCGAAATGTATGCCGGCTGCGTATCGGGCGCTATTCAAAAAGATGAGTATTTGGGCATGGTAAAAGAGGCAGGCTTTGCCAACATTCAATTGCAAAAAGAAAAAGCCATTGTTGTGCCTGACGATATATTATCGAAATACCTTACGGCAGATGAGATACAGCAATATCATAACAGCAAGGTAGGCATATACAGTATTACCGTTTATGCTGAAAAAGCTAAAGCTTGCTGCGGGCCCGATTGCTGCTAATAATTTGTAAACCTTTAAAATCAATATATATATGAACACTTCAGTAAATTTTGGCGGTGGCTGCTGCGGCGGTAACTGCAATTGTGGCGGCGATTGCGACTGCTGCTAAGCAAACAAAAACCAACATGCCTTGTACAAACTATTTTTGTGCAAGGCATGTTACATAAACATAGGTAAAGTATAAATAGCAGTAGAATTATGAAAAGTATATTGGTATTATGCACCGGCAATAGCTGCCGTAGCCAAATGGCCCAAGGGTATTTGCAACATTTTGCAGGTAATAAAGCTGCTGTGTATAGTGCAGGAATTGAGATACACGGTGTTAATGCTATGGCGGTGGATGTGATGAAAGAAGATGGCATTGATATTTCGCACCATACTTCAAACCACGTAGATGAATACGCCGAGCATGTTTTTAATATGGTAATAACAGTTTGCGATAATGCACATAAAACCTGCCCCTATTTTCCGGGTAAGGTAGAGCGTTTTCACCAAAATTTCTTCGACCCTACAACAATGCACGGCACACCCGACGAAATAAAAGAAGAGTTTAGAAAAGTGCGTAATGAGATAAAATTATACGCGAAGGATTTTGTAAAAAAGTATTTGTAGGGATATTGTTATATTGCCTGCATGAAAAAATTATTCGCTGAGTTTATCGCCACCTTTCTACTGCTTTTCTGTGGCTTAGGCGCCATCATCATTTACCACGAAACCGGTGCCCCCACCCATGCCGGTATTTGTGCTGTGTGGGGTGCAGTAGTCTTGGCACTTATTTATGGTTTTGGCGAAATATCGGGCTGCCATATAAACCCTGCGGTTACCATAGCCTTTTGGGTAGCCGGGCGTTTTCCGGCTAAAGATGTTTTACCATATATTTTGGCACAGGCAGCCGGTGCATTTTCGTGTTGTTTATTGTTGCAATACTTATTCCCGGCCGACGCTACGTTGGGCGCTACATTGCCCCACGGCACGGCCATACAATCGTTTATTATAGAAATTGTCCTCATGTTTTTCCTAATGCTGGTAGTGCTAAACGTATCAACCGGCGCTAAAGAAAAAGGCATAACCGCTGCTATGGCTATTGGCAGTGTAGTTGGGCTTGCAGCCATGTTTGCAGGGCCAATCTCCGGCGCATCTATGAACCCCATCCGCTCCATTGCCCCGGCTATAGTATCTGGCCATACCGAGCATTTGTGGATATATATAACCGCACCACTTATTGGCGCTGGTTTGGCAGTATTGGCGCACAATATATTATATAAAGAAGACCTTTAGTCTCGCTGAGCGTAGTCGAAGCGTGGTAATACTCATCCAACATTTTGTAACAGCATATGTTTCTTAACTTTGTAGTCAATTTTGCACTCATAACCAATCTCTCATTACTCATAACTTAAGCAATGGCAACCGGATTTTTTAAAATACCCACCCCAATAAACGAACCTATTTTAGGCTATGCCCCCGGCAGCGCCGAGCGCAAAGGAATAGAAGCCCAACTGAAAGAAATGCGCAAGCACGAACTGGATGTGCCCATGTTTATTGGCGGGCAGGAAGTGCGCAGTGGCAGCTTGGTACGTTTGGCCCCGCCACACGACCATAAGCACACCTTGGCCCACTTTCACCGCAGCGATGCAAGCCATGTTACCCAAGCCATTGATGCTGCCCTTGCAGCAAAGGATAAATGGGCCGCTTTGCCCTGGCAAGACCGTGCCGCTATTTTTCTTAAAGCCGCCGAATTATTGGCAGGGCCATACCGTTACGTTTTAAATGGCGCAACCATGCTGGGCCAAAGCAAAAGCGTGCACCAAGCCGAGATTGATTCGGCGTGTGAGTTGATTGACTTTTGGCGTTTTAACGTTAGCTATTTGGCTGATGTTTACAACCAGCAACCCATATCAGGCGCCGGCGTTTGGAACCGTGTAGAGCAACGCCCGTTGGAGGGTTTTATATACGCGTTAACTCCGTTTAACTTTACGGCTATTGCAGGCAATTTGCCTACATCAGCGGCTATGATGGGTAATACTGTTGTTTGGAAACCTTCAGACACACAGGTATATGCAGCTTACTATATTATGAAGATTTTGCAAGAAGCCGGTTTGCCCGATGGTGTTATCAACCTGATATACCCCAGCGGCCCGGTTGCAGGCGATATTATTTTTAACCATCCCGATTTTGCAGGCATCCATTTTACAGGCTCTACGGGCGTTTTTCAAACCATATGGAAACAAATTGGTAACAACATTGCCAAATACAAAACCTACCCACGCATAGTGGGCGAGACGGGTGGTAAAGACTTTATTGTTGTACACCCATCAGCTAAGTTAGAAGTTGCCGCTACGGCTATTGTTCGCGGTGCCTTTGAATTCCAAGGGCAGAAATGTTCTGCGGCTTCTCGCGTATACATCCCGGAGAGTTTATGGCCTGCGCTTAAAGAGCGTTTGCAAGCCGATATTAAGAGCATTAAAATGGGCCCTACGGAAGATTTATCAAACTTCTTTAACGCCGTTATTGATGAAAAATCGTTCGATAAACTTGCTAAGTATATTGATGATGCCAAAACAGATTCAACTGTAGAATTAGTTACCGGCGGCAACTACGATAAATCGAAAGGCTATTTTATAGAGCCTACCATTATCCGCGTGCAAGACCCGTTCTATGTTACAATGTGCGAGGAGCTTTTTGGACCGGTATTAACCGTATATGTTTACAAAGACGAAGACTTTGAAAAGACCTTAGACATCATCGACAAAACATCTATTTATGCGTTAACGGGCGCTGTTATTTCGCAAGACCGTTACGCAGTTGATTTGGCTATTAATAAGCTGCGCAACGCTGCAGGCAACTTTTACATAAACGATAAATGTACTGGTGCAGTAGTGGGCCAACAACCGTTTGGCGGTGCGCGCGGTTCAGGCACAAACGATAAAGCAGGCAGCATGATTAACCTGCTGCGCTGGGTATCGCCACGTACTATTAAAGAGGTATTTAATCCACCAACAGATTACCGCTACCCATTTTTAGGATAAGCTAGTTATTACCTGTAAGAAATAGTTTTTTTACTGTGTGTTGGCTTGTTGTATAAATCTCAACAAAATATAACCCAC
>JANOCJ010000332.1:0-7395 GCA_031412115.1 Flavobacteriales bacterium | reverse complement strand
AGTAAATTTTTTAAAGAGGCTCTCACCTGCCCTACTGCGGCGCTGAGCATATACTACCTGGTAGCCTTCCTTGTGTTTAGTGTATAGGTCGCCAATAAGCTCCGGCGGGTCTTGCAGGTCGGCATCAATAATAACAACAGCTTTGCCTACACAGGCATCAAGCCCGGCAGTAACGGCTATTTGGTGGCCAAAATTGCGGCTAAAATCAATGTAACGTATGTTGCTATCGTTAGCGGCAATGCCTTTTATCAGGGCCAATGAGGCATCGCGGCTGCCATCATTAATAAATAGCATCTCGTAGCTAGCAATAGGCAAACCATCTAACACACCTTTAAGGCGGTTATACAGCAGGCCAATGTTGGCTTCCTCGTTGTATATGGGTATTATGACGGATAGGTCGGTCATTCTGGGGGCAAAGATATATAATAGTGAACAGGTAACAAGGAACAGTGAACAACATAAAATATGTATTTTAACAACATGAAAAAAGAAAGCATTATCAAAGACAAAACCTACGCATTTGCCATTCGCATTATTAAGCTATCTACGTTTTTAATTGAAGAAAAGAAAGAATATATTATTAGCAAACAATTGCTTAGGTCAGGCACTTCAGTAGGTGCATTAATAAGGGAAGCAGAATATGCGCAATCTGCAGCCGATTTTGTACACAAGTTTCATATTTCTCTTAAAGAAGCAAATGAAACTGAATATTGGCTGAATTTATTAAGGGATACGGACTATCTTAACGAAGCATTATTCTTAAGTTTAGAACAGGATATTAAGGAAATTTTACGTTTATTAATTGTTTCAATTAAAACAGCAAAAAACAATTCTATTAAAAATTAATTGTTCACTGTTACATGTTACCTGTTCACTGAACTAAATTTTCTTTCCTTCCCAACGGCCTGAACGGAGATAAAAAAGCGACATCACCAACATCACCCCAAAATATACATACTCGCAGGCCCATACTAAGTGGATAGGCCACATAAACACGCGGGCAAAAACAAAGGCGGCTATCAGGTAAATGCCTATGCTACTGGTTTCTATAACTAACGAGATAGCAGTATTGCCTGTGCCCGATACGCCACTAAACATGATATAGGCAATAGCAAATAACAGGATAGAACCCGAAATTACATAGCTGGATAGCAAAGTATCTTGAACCAAAGTAGTATCGGCCACCACTAAGCCCGGCAGAAAATAAGGGAAGATAACATTAACAGCACTGATAATAAACGTGCAGGTAACTGACATAATAATGATGCGTTTTAGCAACGGAAAAATCTCATTGCTTCTCCCCAAGCCAATCAGCTCGCTTACCATAGCCGAAGTGGCAGATGTAAAGCCTATCAGCGGCACCATCATTACCATATAAATTTGGCGTACTAAATTGGATATTGCCAAGGCTTGTTTGCCCATATTTTCGGTAATGATGAAGAAGGCAAACCATGCGCCGATAGATACCGACATTTGCAGCATAGATGGAGCGGCGACCTTAAAAATCTGCTTTTGCTCTGCCCTATTAAAACGGCTTATTTTATTGATGCTATACTCTTTATAAATACTGCTAAAACGGATATAGAGCACAAACAAAAGCATAGAAATACCCTCGGCAATGTTGGTACCCAAGGCCGAACCTTCCATGCCCATTTCGGTAAAACCGTATTTGCCAAATATTAGCGCATCGTTAAAAAAGTAATTGGTAACGGCTAAAACGCCAATGTAAAATGCCAGCGGTTTGGTGTTTGATGTGCCTATGCACAAGCTGCGCACGGCAATACCGGCAAACACAAACATTATACCGAAGGATCGCCACTTTAAATAATTTACTGCCTCGTTATATATCACATCCGAATCGACAAACGAGCGAAGGATAAACGGCCCGGCAAGTAACGTAAAAGCCATTAAACCCAAGGCCAGCAGCACCAAAAAATACAGGCTTTGGTAGAAAACGCGCGGTATGCGAGCAAGGTCGCCCTCGCCTTTGGCGCGGGCAATAATTATTTGCGCGCCAACGCCATAGCCCATGCCCAAAAACACAAACGTTACAAAAAACAACACCGCTATTGCCGATGCCGGAAAGGCATTAGGGTCGGCAGTATAGTGGCCCAGCAAAACAGAGTCGGTAACGTTAACCACCGCTTGCGCGGCAGAACCTAAAATAATGGGTATGGCTACACGTAAAATATGCGCATAGCCAAAGTCACTTTTAGGTATGGTGGGTGTACTATTCAACATATAATACTAACCCTTTTAAATATTCCCCTTCTGAATGGAAAATACTTACCGGGTGGCAGGCCGGTTGGCCTAAGCGGGTTAATACGCGCACGTTGCGGCCGGCCTCAATAGCAGCAGCGGTAACGGCACCTTCAAACAACTCGCGGGTAACAACACCGGAGCATGAGAAGGAGAATACTATGCCGCCTTTGTTTACTCGTTTAAAAGCCTCGGCATTTAAACGTTTGTAAGCAATAATTGCGCTGTGGCGAGCATTCATATGCTTGGCAAATGCCGGAGGGTCAAGTACAATAACATCGTACGTTTCGGGGTAGTTTTTAAAGAATGAAAACACATCATCGCTAAACGATTCGTGGTTAGCATCTTTCATATTCAGCTCCACGTTATGGTCGGTCATTTCAACTGCCCTTAACGAACTATCAACCGAATGTACCAAGGTAGCGCCGGCAGCTAATGCGTACACCGAAAAACCACCTGTATAGCAGAATGTATTTAATACTTTTTTGCCTTTTGCGTATTGGCCCAAAAGTTTGCGGTTATCGCGCTGGTCGATAAAAAAGCCCGTTTTTTGGCCGCTAACCCAGTCTACCGCAAATTGAAAACCGTTTTCGGTTACCGTTTGCACCTCATCGTAATTAGCGCCTTCTACCTTATACAGGTAGCTGTTTTCAGCACCTTCTTCGCCAAGGCTTTCGGCACTTTTATCGTAAACGGCTTTAAGGTCGTTGCCCAGGTTATCTTTCAACGCATCGGTAAACATAGTACGCAACGCATAGGTGCCATGGGTATGGCATTGAATAACGGCTACACCATTGTAAAAATCTATAATAAGGCCGGGTATACCATCGCCCTCTGCATTAAACAGGCGGAACACGTTGGTGTCTTTAGCGCCGTATATGCCTATGCTTTTGCGGAATTCAATAGCCTTACCAATTTTGCCCGACCAGTATTTGGCGGTAGGCTCAACAGCATCAAACTCAAATATGCGTATGGCTATGCTACCGCGCGAGTAAAAGCCTGTGGCTAATGCTTCGCCTTCGGCAGATTGTACATGTACAATTTCGCCGTTTTTAGGTTCGCCCTCTACCTTGTGTATGGCGCCCGAAAATAGCCATGGGTGGCGGCGTTGCAATGCAACCTCTTTGCCGCGTTTTAGTATTATCTTTTTTATATTCACGTGGCGGCAAAGGTAGGCTTTTTAGAGTAGCGGGAAGAGAGGAGTGAGGAGAGGGTTATTAAAAAGCCCAAGGTTTAAACCTTGGGCTAAAAATTCAATCAATTATTTTTAAGACACGGGGTTAATCCCGTGGCATGATATAAAGCCAAGCCTATGAATATTAACTAATCCAGCTACTGATTACTGACTACCGGCTACTACTACTGCGGCGGCTGGTTTAACACCAACCAATACATACCCAGTTCAGAAATTGCTTTTATGAAATTGGTAAACTCTACCGGCTTTACTATGTAGCTGTTTACGCCAAGGTCGTAGGCTTTTTCAACATCGGGGTGCTCTTTTGATGATGTAAGTACAACTACGGGTATTTTACGGGTATTTTCGTCGGCTTTTAAGCGTTCTAAAACCTGCAGCCCGCTTACCTTTGGCATTTTTAAATCGAGCAAAATTACTTTGGGTTTATTGCCCAAATCTCGGCCTGCATATTCGCCGGTGCCAAATAAATAGTCTAACGCAAGTGCCCCATCTTTAAGGTGCAAAACGTTGTTGGCAATGTTATTTTTTTTCAATGCGCGAATGGTCATCTCCGCATCGTTTACGCTATCTTCTACTAAAAGAAGTTCTACTACGTTGTTTTCCACTATTATGGTGTTTATTGTTAATTAATTATATCGGTTTTATTGGGTATGCTAAAATAAAATGTTGCGCCCTCCCCCACTTCGGCTTCGGCCCAAATGCGGCCACCGTGCTTATGTATAATACGCTGGGCGGTAGCCAGGCCTACGCCTGTGCCTTCAAACTCTTCTGCCGAATGCAGGCGCTGAAACACACCAAAAAGTTTATCGGCATATTCCATTTCAAAGCCGGCGCCATTGTCCTTTACACAAAATACCACTTCGTTTTCGCCTTTTTCAGATGATATGTTTACAACGGGTTTTTCTTTTTTTGATGAATACTTTATGGCGTTGGAAATAAGGTTTATCCAAACGTTGGTCATAATGGCTTTATCTGCGCTTACCGTATGCAGCGGGTTTATAATTAAAGTTGCATGGTGCACCTCCGTTTTATCTATTTCGTTTACAATGGCATTTACCAATTCGTCCATATTAACGGTGGCTTTTTTAACCTCTTTACGGCCCAGGCGAGAGAAATTCAACAAATCATCAATTAAATTGCCCATGTAGTTGGCATTTTGGCGAATGACTTTTATCAACCGTTTAGCTTCGCTATCAAGGGTTTTGTCATAATCCTCTTCCAACATAAGGGCGTAACCATCAATAGCCCTAAGGGGGGCGCGTAAATCGTGCGATACGGAATAGGAGAAAGATTCCAACTCTTTGTTTACGGCCTCCAACTCGTTGGTATGTTCCAACTGTTCTAGTTCCAGTTTTTTCTTTTCGGTTATATCATTTTTTATGGCCATGTATTGATAGGGTTTGCCTTCATTATCTAAAAAAGGCACAATGGTTGCGCTTACCCAAAAATAACTCCCATCTTTTGCTTTGTTTTTAAATTCTCCTTGCCAAACCTGGCCCGCGCTTATGGTATTCCACATTTGGGCTATATACTCTTTACTGTGGTAGCCACTGTTTACCAGCCCGGCATCTAAGCCCGTAAACTCTTCCTGTGTGTATTTTGACATCTTGGTTTTATTTTCGTTACCATAGATAACGATGCCATTGGTGTCAGTAATTTCAATAACGCACGACACATCAAGCGCATATTTATATTGCGCCAACTCGGCGGTACGTTCTACTACTTTTTTCTCTAGTTCGGCGTTTAGCTTATGTAGTTCTTCCACATAATGTTTTTCAGCCTCTTTGGCGGCTTGCAGCTCTTCGCCCAAGGTGTTTAAGCCAACGGCTATGGCATCCAATTCATCGCCCCTATCGCTTACGCTGGCTTTTTGCGAATAATCTTTAATAACATAATTGAGTAAAACCTCAAGTATTTCGTTAGTTTGCCCCTGTATACGCTCAACAGCATTTTCCAATGATGCTTCAATCGTTTTACGTGAGGTAATGTCTCGTGCTACTTTTGATGCCCCTACCACGTTACCTTCAGCATCAATAATGGGCGAAATGGTAACTGCTACATTAACCTCCTCGCCGGCTTTATTCAGGCGTATAGTTTCAAAATGCTCTACTTTCTCTTTGTTTTTTAATTTGCTAATAATCAAATCCTCCTCACCAAGCCTGTCATTAGGTATAAGTAAAGAAATGTGTTTGCCAACAACCTCCTCAGCCGTATAGCCAAATATTTTTTCAGAGCCTTTGTTCCAGCTTTGTATAATACCATCAATAGATTTGCTGATGATAGCATCGTTAGAGTTATCAATAATGGCGGCATATAATAGGGGAAGGTACCCTTGCTGAAAAAGCTGGTCCTTAGTGTTGTTGTTGTCTGTTTTTTCCATCTCGTCTACCATATTTATCTCTTCCGTTTATACAAATTGTTTAAGCCAATCCTGTGCATCGCCCACAGTACCAAACATTTTAGCCGGGTATGGGGTTGGTTTAATAGCAATAAATAAATTGGCCACCATGCGACCCAAGGGCGAACCCGAAAGCAGCGCAATAGCCGATACATACTTAGGAAACTCTATTGCAACATAATCTCGCAATACATTGTTTGCGGGCACAGCAAGGGTTATATCGCCCAAAAGCACAAATTTATTGCCACCGGCCAGCATTTTAAAATCTTCCAATAAATTTTTAGCCTCAGGTATGGTTATGGGCGAAGATTTTTTACCTACAAAATAAATATAGCCATCATGGCCAAGCCAATAAAAAGCATAGGGCTTTTCAATAAGCTGCACATTTTGGGGTATGGTAATTAGTGTTTTCATTGCACTATAAATACTGTTTTAACCATTGTTTTGCTTCGGCTTCGCTATCAAACATTTTGGCCGGGTAAGGGGTTGGCTTAAGGGCAAAAAACAAATTGGCTACCATACGCCCCAATGGCGATGCAGAAACCATTGCCAGCGCTGTTACTATTTTAGGAAACTCTTTAGCCACAAACTCGCGCGTTTCTTTATTATTGGGGGTTGAATGGGTAACATCGGACAGGATGCAGAATTTTTTACCATTGGCCGCTGCCACAAACTCATCCAGCAGTTTTTTCATTTCGGGTATAGAGGCCTGAGGTGCGTTTTTTTTACCTACGCTGTACATTAAACCTTCCTCATCAAACCAATAGTATGATCGGGCGGTTTCATTAACCTGCACATTATCGGGTATTGTAAGTATCCGTTCCATTCAATTACTCGCTATCTGTGGTTAAATATTGCTGCAACCATTCTTTTGCCTGATTTTCAGTACTAAACATTTTGCATGGGTAGCTTGGTGGTTTAATAGCAAAAAACAAATTGGCCAACATACGCCCCATAGGCGATGCCGATATCATAGCCATAGCTAGTACCAACTTAGGTAATTCAACAGCGGCATATTCGCGCACGGCCTTGGCTGATGGTACTGTATGGGTTACATCTAACAGCATGCAAAACTTACGCCCCCGGGCTATTTTGTTAAACTCTTCCAGTTGGTGTTTAGTTTGCTCAAGCGTAGGCGCGGGGGCTTTTTTGGTAATAGAACAGAGTATCCCATCGCCATCAAACCAGTAAATAGACGTGGGTGTATGGGTAATTGCAGCACCTGCGGGCGGGGTAAGTATTGTTCCTTCCACTACTCCTGCGCTATGTGTTGTTTCAGCCATTCTTTTCCATCTTTTTCATTACTAAACATTTTTGCCGGAAATGGGGTGGGCACTACCGCAAAAAATAAATAGCCCAGCATACGGCTCATGGGCGATTTGCATACCAGCGCCAATGCTTTTACCAGCTTAGGAAATTCGCGGGCGGTATACTCGCGTACCTCTTTACTACTGCTTGCCGAATAGGTAACATCCATCAGCATGCATATTTTTTTATTGCCTGTTATTTGTTTTAATTCTTCTACCAGCTTTACAATTTCATC
>JANOCJ010000331.1:0-8671 GCA_031412115.1 Flavobacteriales bacterium | reverse complement strand
TAATGTAGGGAAAGCCTTCTAAAAAGGTATTATTTAGCAAGAAACCGCCGTGTACAAAGACAACTAAAAGGATGGCAACTGCACGGTATACATCAAGGCCGAAAACACGGCTATGCTTTGTGCCCACTGTACTCATTTTCTTTTAGCAAGTGTTGTAACTATGTTTATTGAGAATAGGAATTGCGCTACAAAAAACATAATGATTATACCTTGAAAGAATTGCAAGTCTGCCATAACTTTTTCCTGCACTTCAAAGGCATCAACAGTATCGGTATATCTATTAACACCCTTACCCTGAATATACATAAACGTTAAAACACCAGCAAAAACAGATAAAAAAGTAAGCATAAAATGCACCCTGCCCCATTTTTCGCTAAGTGGTTTATTACTTTTTAGGAATAAAAAATAGACCAAAGAACAAAGCATAAGCAAGCCGCTAACAACAAAAACTAAATGTTTTTCATCAATAATAAGCATGGTATCGTGCAACGCAATATCTACAGTACCATTAAACACAATAAGTCCACCTATGAGACTAACAATAGCTGTTACGGCAAATAATATATCAGTGCGCAAATTCAGCACAAATTACACGCGTTTAATATTCGCTCCCAAAGCGTTTAAGCGTTGGTCTATGCGTTGGTAGCCGCGGTCTATCTGCTCAATATTATCTATCACGCTGGTACCGCGTGCCGACATGGCCGCAATAAGCAAGGCAACACCGGCACGTATATCGGGCGATGTCATTTTAATACCCTTTAGCGAGTAGCGGCGGTCAAGCCCCATAACTGAGGCTCGGTGCGGGTCGCAGAGAATAATTTGCGCGCCCATATCTATTAATTTATCTACAAAAAACAGGCGGCTTTCAAACATTTTTTGGTGGATGAGTACGTTGCCTTTTGCCTGTGTAGCCGTTACCAAAACAATGCTCAATAAGTCGGGTGTAAAACCAGGCCAAATTTGATCGGCAACAGTTAGTATTGAACCGTCAATAAAGGTGTCAATCTCGTAATGCTCTTGCGCGGGTATGTATATATCGTCGCCACGGCGCTCAAGGTAGATGCCCAGCCTTCTAAAGGTTTCGGGTATGATGCCCAAATTATCGTACGACACATCTTTTATAGTAATCTCCGATTGGGTCATTGCAGCCATACCAATAAAGCTACCTATTTCAATCATATCGGGCAGCATACGGTGGGTGGTGCCACCTAAATAATCAACGCCATCAATCACCAATAAATTCGACCCTATGCCTTGTATTTTTGCGCCCATACGCACCAACATCTTGCATAGCTGTTGCAAATACGGTTCGCAAGCGGCATTGTAAATGGTGGTAGTACCCTCGGCCATTGCAGCAGCCATAACAATATTGGCCGTGCCCGTTACCGAAGCCTCGTCTAAATGCATATAAGTGCCCTTTAGTTTAGGGCTTTCTACACGGTAAAATTCATCGCCTTCGTCATAGTTAAACTTAGCGCCAAGCGCCTGAAAGCCTGTAAAGTGAGTATCCAGCCTGCGGCGGCCAATTTTATCGCCACCCGGTTTTGGTATATAGCCTTTTCCATAGCGGGCTAATAGCGGGCCAACAATCATAATAGAACCGCGCAAGGCTGCTCCTTTCTTTTTAAAATCAGGAGATGAAAGCCTATCTACGTCAACATTCTTGGCCTCGAAGGTAAAAGTACCCTCTGCCGCTTTCGACCTATCAACCGCTACACCTAAATATTCCAGCAGGTCTATCAGTTTATTTACGTCTACAATATCGGGCACATTTTCTATCACAACCTTTTCGGGTGTCAACAATACAGCGCACAAAATTTGTAACGCCTCATTTTTAGCGCCCTGTGGCACTATTTCACCTTTTAGGCGCAAACCGCCCTCTACTACAAAAGCCTCAGACATTTTTTTTAGTTTATCTATCAAAGTTGCTAAAACAAAAAAGGCCTACCAAACGGTACGCCTTTTAAATATGAACAATTTTATTAGTTGGAAGTTCGCGGTTGGCAGTTGACAGAAAAAATATCCTATCCCCTATAACCTACAACCTATCCTTATTAAAATTTCTTCCGGTGTTGATTGTTATTATTATTCTTTTTAAAGAATTTTTTGCCACCACCACCACCGCCTTGTTGGTAGTTTTGACGGTAAGGTTTGTTTGCCCCGCCTCCGGCACCACCGTTGGTATTGTTGCTGCCGCGTGTCATGTTTACATTAGAAAGGCTTTGGTCAGGTGCTATTTTTAATTCACCGTGCGACATTTCTTCCAAATGCTGGATAATGATTTCGTCGGTAACGCTGTCCTGGTTCCATAGCAGATACATACGCTTCATATAGGTAGCAACGGCTTTTGCACCGGCTTCGCGCTGCACAGGGTCTTCAATGGCACGTACTTTTTTAATCATCCCCTCTATAATAGTGCCGTAGTAGCGGTATTTTACCGGGTGGCTTGGGTAGGGAACAATATCGGGTTTAAGCTCTAACCGGCCCGGTTCGGGTACAGGGTATGGGGCGTCAACATCCAGTTTATAATCGGCAATAATGTGCAGGTGGTCCCACATTTTTTGTTTAAAATCGGCAGCTTCGCGTTGTTCGCGGGGTATTAACTGCCCCATTTGGGCAACTACGGCTTTAGCATTTTTGGTACGCACGTCGCGGTCTTCAATAGCCAAAACACGTTTTACCATATCATGCACTACACGGCCATATTCGGCTATTATCAGCTGTTCTCGCTGGGTATTGTATTCCATAAATTTTACGCTGGGTTTATCATGTTATTCCATGATAAATAGGATTGTTATTATTGTAAAGGTATTAAAATTTAATTATCTGCAAAATCCTCCCTCCCCTCGCTTCGCGAGGGAGACAATTTACCTAACTATTTTCAATTTAGCATAGCGCAGCAGTAGTTGCTTTTGCCCCATGCCTTGGAAGAAAACCGTAGCTTTTACATCGCCATCGGTGCCTTCTAAATTAACAATTTTACCCATACCAAAGCGCTCGTGTTCAACATCCATGCCCATTTGCAGCAATGATGGATCATCGGCCACAAAGCCTGAATTATCATTTTTAACAGGAGTGTTGCTTGTTACTTTTTTAAAGTTGCCCGGTACGGTAACCGTAGGTATGGCAGGCTCGGTTTTAGGCTTGGGTATAAAAGCCTCGGTACGCTGTTGCGTAAAGGGGCTGCGGTTCATGCCTAAACGGGTAGGCTCCGGTGCCCTATCCCGTCTTTCGTTAATCTCTACATATTGGCTTTCCAGCTCCTCAATAAAGCGGCTACGCTCTGCCACTACAAGGTTGCCCCAACGGTAGCGTGTTTCAGAATGGGTAAGCACCGCACGTTTTTTAGCGCGTGTTAAGGCTACGTAAAATAAGCGGCGTTCCTCTTCCAAATCAGCCCTTGCGTTTAATGATAGGTGCGAAGGGAATAAATTCTCCTCTAATCCCACCACAAATACAAAGTCAAACTCCAAGCCTTTGGCGGCATGTATCGTCATTAACGATACCTTGTTGCGGTCGGCAGGGTCGTCATTATCGGCATCCGTTAAAAGGGCAATATCTTTTATAAATTCATCAAGCGTTTTGGTGCGGTTGGTGTTGGTATACACCTCGCCGGTGCCGGTATCAACTGCGCCACCTTGGTCAAGGTTTTTAAGGTCCTCCGCCAAGGTATCAACCTGGTCTTCGCTGTCCACAAATTCCTTCACACCATTCAACAACTCTTGTATATTTTCGTAACGCGATACACCCTCGGGCGAACGGTCGTTATAAAGATCTTTTAACAAGCCGCTTGACGATGCTATATGCGAAGCCAAATCATACGCATTTTGCGATTTTAGCATTACCGTAAAGCTGCGAATCATATTAGCAAACTCACCAATTTTGGTAGCGGCTGCACCGCCCAATTGCGCACGAAGTTCGGGTGTATTGGCTACATCAAACAACGACACATTATTTTCATTAGCTACAACCAGCAACTTCTCTAACGATGTTTTGCCTATGCCACGCGCAGGGTAATTCACTACGCGCTTAAAAGCCTCCTCATTTTTAGGGTTGATGGTAAGGAAGAAATAGGCCAAAAGGTCTTTAATCTCCTTACGGGCGTAGAACGATAATCCACCATAAATACGGTACGGAATATTCATTTTACGTAAAGCCTCCTCCATGGCACGGCTTTGCGAGTTGGTGCGGTACAAAATGGCAAAGTCGGAGTTTTGGGCCTGCTCATTCATTTTGGTTTCAAAAACATTGCTGGCTACAATGTTGCCCTCTTCGTTATCCGTAAGCGCCTTATAAACCTTAATGGTATCTCCGGGTTCGTTAGCCGTCCAAACTTCTTTTTTAAGCTGGTCTTTATTGTTGGCAATAATGCTGTTGGCGGCGCCTACAATGTTTTTGGTCGACCGATAGTTTTGCTCCAGTTTATACACCTGCACATCAGGGTAATCAACTTTAAAATTGAGGATATTTTGGATATTAGCCCCACGAAAAGCATAAATACTTTGGGCATCATCACCTACCACACAAATATTCTCGTACTTGGCGGCCAGCTTTTTTACAATAAGGTATTGCGAGTAGTTGGTATCCTGATACTCATCCACCAAAATGTACTTAAACTTCTCCTGATACTTGTGCAGCACCTCAGGAAAATCGCGCAGTAGGATATTGGTTTTGAAAAGTAAATCGTCAAAATCCATAGCGCCGGCGCGAAAGCAGCGGTCGTTATACAACTGGTACAGCAAGCCCATTTTAGGCTTGGCGTTGGTGCGGTCTTCTTCCTGAATGTATACGTCGTTGGCATACATTTCGGGCGATATCAAATTATTTTTTGCTGCCGAAATACGGTTGTACACCATACCGGGCTTATACACCTTATCATCCAATCCCTGCTCATTAAGCAGCGATTTTATCAGCGATTTGCTATCGTCGGTATCGTAAATAGTAAAGTTTGATGGGTAGCCCAAACGATGGGCCTCAAAGCGCAATATTTTGGCAAAAATACTGTGAAAGGTACCCATCCACAGGTTTTTAGCCTCGGTGCCAAGTATGTGGCTAATACGCTCTTTCATCTCTTTGGCGGCCTTGTTGGTAAAGGTTAGCGCCATAATATTGAAAGGGTCTACCCCTTGCTGCATAATATTGGCAATGCGGTAGGTAAGCACACGGGTTTTGCCCGAGCCCGCGCCCGCTATAATCATTACCGGGCCGTTGGTTTGCTCAACCGCCGCGCGTTGTTCTGTATTCAGTTCGTCTAAAAAGTTTGCCATCTGCTAATAATCTTCCAAACCTCAAAAATAGCGCTTTTAAAGGGATTGTGGGAGGGATTTATTAACAAGAAAGCTGTTTGAAAGTTAAGAACTACATAAAACGAAACTTGTTTCCCATCCAACCGTTAATTCTTTTTCATCTTACAAATATGAAAGCCATAGGTTTAGCAGTAGTTGTAGTGATTATAAGTTTTGCTGGGGAAATGCAAGCACAAAATGCTGTTAAACCATTGATATGCTTGGATAATACTTGCAGCATTAAATTAAGTAAGACAGACTTATTGACACAAAAAATAATACGTACTACAACAGATACTATTTCAATTGAGAGCTATGAATTATCAGCTAACATAAATGGAGGATCGTGTGGTTATGTAGCTGTATGCCCAGGCAATGGGTTATGCCCTAATGCAATAGATATAATTACCCGTATTCAAAACCCAACAAAGATTTACATTACAGTTAATTTTATAAATAAAAATACTTTGAAGAAGTTTACGCGAAGCTATTTTTATAGAATATATAAATAATCTATTACCCCTTCTCCATCTCGCTCACAAAATCTTTCACCTCAGCATCTACCCTCTTTTCAATCATAGGGCTAAAAAATTTAGTTAGCATGCCCAGTGGCGAGTGGTACGCTATTTCGGCGTGGATTTCGGTGCTGTGTTTGCCTGTATCTTTAAAAGTAAAAGTGCCTGCTGCAACTGCGCCCCTGCCGGTAAGGGCTTTCCAGCTAACCGATTTGCCCTGCTCAAAATTTACTATCTCCATTTTAAATTTATAGCTGCCAAAAGGCGAAATATGGGCCTCCCATTCCGACCGTTTTTCGTTAATAATCCTAACATTTACCAACTGCTTTATGTATTTGGGCAAGCCCTCCATGTTGTGGAATATGGCATACACCTCTTTTAACGGCTTTTTTATGGTAATGGTTTTTTCGGCTTTAGCATTAAGCGGCTTGCTTTGGGCGGTATCTTTTTTATTTGTCGGCATGGCTGTGGTTTTAACTGTCGTTCATAAACCTAATGCTATAATTAGTATTTTTGTTTACCAAAGCCATTGCCCACACATCTATTCAATTGACAGCCAATAACCCTTTATAGTTGAATGAAAACTGTACTCTCTATCATACTATTTTTCTTTTTACAAACCGTTGCATTTGCCCAGCCCATAAACGGCACTGATGTTTATTTGTGTGAAGATGCAGATGTAAAACCGCAATTTGAAGGCGGAGATAATGAATTTACCCGCTTTTTAGATTTGCTTGCTTCTCAAATGCCCAAAGGCTGTGATAAAGTCAGCAGCATAAGTTTTAGTTTTATTGTAGAAAAAGATGGTAGTATAAGCGAGGCAAGCGCACAACCATTAACTGAGCCCATTTGCGAAGAGTTTATTGTAAAACAAGTTTTAGCTATGCGTAAATGGACACCCGGCATGAAGGATGGAAAGCCAATAAGGGTGCTGTGTGGAGGAAAGGTTCGTTTTAGGGAAGACGATGAACACGAGCCCATAGCTGTTACAGAAATTTCGGATGAGGATATGATAGATGCTCCACCACCACCGCCATTTGAGGGAGATAATACACCCGTGCCACCACAAGAAGAAGTTAGCGATACAGCCGTGTTTACTATTGTTGAAGATATGCCAGAGTTTCCGGGCGGGGCAGATGCGTTAATTAAGTATGTAAACAAAAACATAAAACACCCTAAAAACGGCGGAGAAAGCCAAGGCACTGTATTTGTAGAATTTATTGTTGAGCGCGATGGCAGCATTAGCCATACTACAGTAAAACGTTCTATTAACGGGCCCTATAGCGCAGCATTTGATACTGAAGCTTTACGCGTAATAAACAGTTTGCCAAAATTTAAGCCCGGCATGCAAAATGGAAAACCGGCGCGGGTAAGGTATATGCTGCCGGTAAAATTTAAGCTGAATTAGTAATGAAGCTTCTTCGTTGGTCATTGATAATTTTATTGGTAAGCGCATCCATCGCTGCGGGTATATTTCTTTACCAAAAACGCTATACCAACAAAGCCCACCGCAACCTTATTAACCCGTTGGGGCAAACACTCTCTACCCGCATAAAAACACCCGAAGGTTTTTACCGCGACAGCACCGCTACAGGCTTTACTGCTTTTGCCCGTGCGTTAAAAGTATTGCCCGATAAAAGCAAACTAAAGCGCTACGATAAAACCAATTGGCGCGCACAACATTGGCATGCGGCTATTTTAGATTTTGACACAGGCACTAAAAATCTGCAACAATGTGCCGATTGCTGCTTACGCTTGCATGCAGAATACCTTTGGCAAACGGATAATTGGGATAAACTAAACTACGAGTTTACCAGCGGCGATAAAATAAGTTGGGCCGATTACGCATTGGGCATGCGGGTAAAAGAGCGTGGCAATGGTGTTACCTATTCACTGGTGGCAAAACCTGACAAAAGCTACAAATCATTCCGCAAATATTTAGATTGTGTTTATACCTATGCCGGCACAATTTCGGTTAACCACCAATTTAGAAAATTGCATAAGGGCGAAGAAGTAAAACCGGGCGATGTAATTGTAAAACCCGGCTCTCCGGGCCATGCGGTAATGGTTGTTGATGTATGCCAAAACACTGATGGAGATAGGTTATACCTGATAGTGCAGGGCTATACGCCTGCAGTGCAAATTCATATTACAAACAACACATCCAACAAAAGTATAAGCCCTTGGTTTGAAATTGATGATATACCGATAACAATTAGCGGTGCGGGTTTTTCATTTACCAATGCCAATATTGTAAGGCTTGTAGAATAACTTTACCTCTAAATTAGTATGCATGCACATATTTTCCCAGCATCATTTGTAAAAGGTATTTAATTCTGCATATACCTTTGTGCTGTTAATATAACAACAGCGATGAATACTCCGTTTTCACACCCATTTTTGCAGCCCGCCCCCGGCCTGTCGCTGGTATTGGCTTATCTGCCAATATAGGATTTTTACCGCTTTCCGCACCGTTAGTACCATAACCGATGTATTTGGGGCAACCCGCGTACGCCATGGCCGGATATGTTATGCACATGCGGTATAGTTTTCAACTATTTAATTATCACTCTGTAATAAAATTAAATTCGCAATTCTTAAAACCTAAACAATGAACGAAGAATATGTTAAATGGGGCCTTATGATTGGCCTGCCCTTATTGGCCCTGATATTTTATAAATTTATACTGCGGGTATTTTTCGGGCTTATTATAGTACCCGAAGACCGTATTGGCCTTGTTACCAAAAAGTTTGTGCTGTTTGGTAAACAGTCGTTGCCCGATGGGCGCATTATTGCCACCCAGGGCGAAGCCGGTTTTCAGGCCGCTGCTTTAGCGCCGGGTGTGTATTTTGGCAAATGGATATGGCAGTA
>JANOCJ010000330.1:0-4876 GCA_031412115.1 Flavobacteriales bacterium | reverse complement strand
CGATGGCGGGGCTTTTAACAATAACCGCCCAAACCAACCGGGTTTTGTGCATCCCGTTAAAATGGCAACAAAAAACTACTCGTTTACGGTAAGTAATTCGCTGCCCAGGCCATCGGCAAATGCTGAATTGAAATACCAAATAATAACCCAAAAAGGCAATACCTATACCGGCGATGTAATTTGCGCATTGGCTAACGATAGCTCATACACCATAAACATACCCTGGAAAGACAATAACATTGCCGATACAGCCGTTTTAGCTAAAACCATTTACCTGTATTGGAATGAAGGTATTGGAACCGTGCAAGGTGCTGTTAGCGAAGTTAAAATTTCAGTAAAAAAGTTGAAAATACTTCACACGCGTGATTTTTTAAACCGGGGCGAGTTTAGGGTGTTTATGGATATTGGTGGCAATTGGGTATTTTTAAACGAAATGTATGGTACTGCCGATAATATACTAACCCGTGGCATGGGCAAAACAGCAAAACGCAATTTCAAAATCAACAAAGACTTTACTGTTTACGTTTTAAAGCAAGATAGTTTTAGGGTGTACGTTACCGGTTGGGAAGCCGATGGTATAGAGGGTTCATTTGGGCATTTAATAGACCCGCAATCGGTTTGCGACCCGGCTGTAAAAAAGATTATTAATAAAGAAATTGTAAGTATTAGCAAGGTGGCAATGCACGGTTGTTTAGATGATAATTTTGGCGAAGGGTATAATTACCACAATGCACAAATACCCAATACCCCAACAAGCTATATTATGTTGCCCAACAAAGGCCGAAACGAAGACCTTTGCCCTTGTGCTAAATATAAGTTGGAAAAAAGCTTTAAATTGATGTATACTATTGAGAAAGTAAATTGAAAAAACAGCTTTACATAGCATTTATTATAGGGCTTTTTAGCACGGCTGTATTTGGGCAACCTTTGCCGGGTAACGGCTTTGTGCAGTTGAAAGACGAGAAAGGCCGCGTTAGCAGCGAGGGTACGTTGGTTAACAGTAAGCCCGATGGCTATTGGAAAACCTTTTATGAAAACGGCTTGGTAAAAACCGAAGGCAACCGCAAAAATTTTCTGCTGGATAGTACCTGGAAATTTTATAACGACAAAGGAATTATCACTACCGAAATAAACTACAAAGCAGGCAAAAAAACAGGGCCGCGCAAAAGTTTTGACGAGAAAGGAAACCTCATTTTATCTGAAAATTTTTTGGATGATATAAAGAATGGTTTGACGGCTGAGTATTATGAAACCCACCAAATAAAATCGCAAACTGTATTTGAAAATGGTAAGGAACAGGGCTGGGCTTATGAGTTCGATAACGACAGTACCATAATATCGCGCTTTTACTACAAAAGTGGCTTTTTAAGCATACGCGAAACCATTAATAGGCGCGATAAAGCAGGGCTTAGGCAAGGCGAATGGAAAACCTTTTACCCTGATGGAAGGGTAAAGACGGAAGTAACCTACCGCGACGATAAAAAAAATGGTTTTTACCATGAATATGCCCAAAGCGGCAGCATGTTGTTTACCATACAATATATTGATGATTTGCCGGTAAGCACCGTTAACCAAAGCAGCATAAAAATTGATAACCGCAAGCAATATGATGCGCCGACTAAATCCTGGTTTAAAGGGACCTTTTTAGAAGGTAAGCCCATTGGGTTGCATGTAGAATATACTGATACCTCAACCGTATACAAATCAAAAGTATATGAAGACGGGCTGTTGGTTGCCGAGGGATTAACCGACAGCTTGGGCCGATACCAAGGGCTTTGGAAAGAATTTTACCCTACTGGCGAAATACGCTCGGAAGGAAATTACACCGATAGTAAACGCACCGGCAAATGGAAGTTTTTGTTTCGCAATGGCAAAACCGAACAAACCGGCAACTATAAAAACGGCAAGCCAACCGGTAATTGGTTTTGGTATTTTGAAAGTGGCAATTTGCTGCGCGAAGAAACCTATATAAATGGGCTGGAAGATGGCCTATCTACCGAATATTCTGACAGTAACACCGTAGTGGCCAAAGGCGATTATGTGCAAGGCTTAAAGCAAGGCGGGTGGCTGGAATATAGCGGCGATGTAAAGATGGAAGGCAACTACAACGACGGCGAGCTGACCGATACCTGGAAGAGTTATTACCCCAATGGAACTTTAGCTTTTCAAGGCACCTATACCAACGGGCAACCCAGCGGAAAACATAGCTGGTATTACCAAAACGGCAAGCTGAAAGAAGAAGGTGGTTTTGTAGATGGGAAGCGCCACGGAACATGGAAAAAACTAAACGCTGATGGTACACCTTTTATGACTACCGAATATGAATTTGGCATTGAGAAAAAGTTTGACGGCGTTAAAATAAAGCCTGAAACCATGCCCGAAGATATAGCCGACTAATATGCCCAATAAACACTGCCTTATTATAGCCAACGGCGAAGAATGTTCTGCAGAACTTACTAGTCGTTTATTAGCCGAAAGTTCGCTGATAATTGTGCTTGACGGTGCCTTGTTTCGTGTGCTTGAAAAGCAAATACCTTTTAATATACTAATGGGCGATTTTGACCATTACCAAACTACCGATGCTAAGGAATTATTGCCTCCGGGCATTGAAATAATATACACTCCCGACCAGGAAAAAACCGATTTGGATAAGGGCATTGAGCTAGCCATTAGCCGTGGCTATAAACATATTGATATTATTTGGGCTACCGGCCGCCGCGCCGACCATTCTATTACCAATATGACCAATAGTGTGCGCTACGCCCATTTAGCCAATATTTGTTTGTATGATGATTATTCTATCATCTATCCAATTACCAACAATTTTCGCAGAAGCTATAAAGCCGGCACAATAATATCGCTGGTGCCAGTGGGTACTGTAAAAGGAATACAATTATCCAACCTGCGTTTTCCGCTAAATAATGAAGATTTGATTTTGGGCTTTCGGGCCGGAACTAGCAATGAGGTGTTGCACGATGGTGAAATAACAATAACCCACCAAAGCGGCTACTTGCTGCTTATGGAGTGTTTTGACAAAGATTAATTAGCGCTGTGGTAAATTGCGGCAATTGCAATTTTCTTTCATCGTTACCCTATCAGCTTTGCCAATAAGGTTTTTTACACCGGCAACAAAGTCATCGGCTTTCTTTGCATCAATAGTTGATAGTTTAAAGCAAAAATCAACCTCCCCTTCTCTACCCCAAGGTATGCGATATACGGTAATTTTAAGGTTGTTATCGGTTTCAAAACTTTCGATATAAGCCTCTAGTTGTTTAAGGGCTTTACCATTAATACCACTACCGGGGCTGTTAAAAGCTACATTTAAACGGATACTGTCGGTAGTCGGAATTGACTCCATCTCCCTAACCAGGCTATCATTTACCATTTTACTTGTATCAGCTGCTGTACCTATAGCTGCAACCTCTTTATGGGTTTTGCTTTTGCAAGCAAACCATCCCACCACACAAACCACCAACACAAAATATTTCATCGCTTGCTATCTTAGTAAAGTTATTGTTCCCCGCCTTTGAAATTGCTTGCCGGTAAACCATTTTATCCTAACCAAATAGGAGTATACCCCTTCGGGCGCATAGTTCCCTTTTTTGTCTTTTCCATCCCATCCTACAAATATGTATGGGGTTGTAAACACCTCTTCGCCCCAGCGGTTAAATATATACATCTCTCCACTTACAATTCCCCTGCCATATACCCTAAAGTTCTCATTCAGGTAATCTTCGTCGGGAGTAAAGGTATTGGGTAAAAAGAATGATTCCTGCTCTATAACCTTTAACGGAATTTTTAATGTATCGGTACAACCCAGCTCATTGGTAACAATAAGGCTTACTATGTAGGTGCCTGAATCGGGATAAATAGACACAGGATTATCAATAATAGCCGAATCGCCATTACCAAATAGCCATTTTAACGAATCGAAATAAAGGCTTTGGTTGTAAAACTGTACTATAGTGTCAGGCAACTGCAATTTAGCCGGGTCAAAAGTAAAGTTTGGTTCAGGGAAAGGTACAACCTCAATCAGGTTGGTCAATGTCATAGTATCTGAACAACCGGCAGAGTTTTGTACAATTTGGGTAACAGTATACGTGCCGGGCTCAGTATAAATATGTTGCGGGTTTTGGGTTGGGTCCCAAGGTGTATTATCACCAAAATAATACAACCATTTATTGCCCCCTTGCGATGTATCGGTAACATTAACTTTTTGCCCTGTGCATAATAAGGTGTCAAACGTAAAGAAGCCCGCATCAGGCTGCGGAAGGTATTGTATATAATTATTTATAGTGTAATTATTAATACAGCCGTCAGCATTAGTAACCGTAAGCGATACGGTATATGTTCCCGGCGCAGCATACGTATGTTTAGGGTTTTGCAGGTTAGATGTTAAACCATCGCCAAAATCCCACGCCCACTGGGTAACCCCCCCCAACGATTGGTCTACAAACTGAAAAATATACGGTTCGCAATGGGTGCTATCTATTGCAATAAAATCAGCCTTGGGCAAGGGGGCAATAAATATAAAATTAGGCAATACTATAGTATCGCTCAATACCCCGTTTGATGCTATTAACGTTACATCAAAATAGCCGGGTGTAAAATAATTATGGGTTGGGTTTTGCAGGTTTGATGTACCACCGTCGCCAAAAAGCCATGTCCATGCAATAACACCGCCTGTGCTTTGGTCGGTAAAAGTGGCCGTGCCCGAACCGCATGCTACTAAAAGCAAATTGCCGGTAAACGCTGCGTTAACCTGAGGGGCAATAACAATATTGACTTGTTGCTGGCAGGTGGTTTGGCAACCATTGGTATCGGTAACGGTAACTATAGCCGTGTAGCTACCTGTTGAGCCATAGTTGTGCGATGG
>JANOCJ010000329.1:0-6036 GCA_031412115.1 Flavobacteriales bacterium | reverse complement strand
ATAAAATTGCGCGAGGTGGGCAAAACCAAGTAGATGATAAACGGCAGGGAATAGAAGGCAACAACTGCTATCAGCAGCCATTTTAAACCTCTTACCCAAACATTTGTTTTGCTTACCATTATTACTTAAAAGTAATTAAATACCTTGCAATACAATTTGATTTTTTATGGCAGCAATTAACCCCGAGACTTTAAAATTTTTATCTGATCTGGAAAAAAACAACAACCGCGAATGGTTTTTGGCCAACAAAAAGCGCTATGATACGGCCAAGAAAAACGTAGAAGATTTTGTTGATGCATTGATTGCCCGCGTAGCTAAGTTTGAGCCTGCAGTAGCTAATTTTAAAGCCAAGGAATGTACTTTTCGCATAAACCGCGATGTGCGATTTTCGGCTAACAAAGCACCGTATAAAAACAATATGGGCGCATACATTAGCAAGGGTGGAAAGAAATCGTCAGGGCCGGGGTATTACGTACACATACAACCCAACAATATATTTTTAGCCGGTGGTTGTTGGATGCCCGAAGCGGCAGATTTGAAGAAGATACGCGATGCGATAGACTACGACTACGAAGCTTTTGAGAAGATTGTAACATCGAAGGAAGCGAAGAAAATGTTTGGTTCTTTGAGTGAAGATGACAGGCTGAAAACCGCACCCAAAGGCTACCCTAAAGACCATCCGGGATTGGAATACCTAAAGAATAAGAGCTTTATATTCTACCATAAAATAGATACGAAAGAAGCCGGAAAACCCAACTTTGACGATGTGGTAATAGCCGGTTTTAAAGCCATAAAACCACTGAACGATTATTTAGGCCAAGCACTAGAATATACCGAAGATTAAAACAAAAAGTCCCGCTGTGGCGAGACTTTTTTTATATCATACAAAACAGCCCTTACTCCTTAATAAAGCTATAGGTAATGCTGCCAAATTGCTGTTCGGGTGCATCGGCTTTTATTGAGAATTTAGCGCGTTTAGCAGCAGCTAATGCTTGGTCTTGTAGCTTTTTATCGGTAACGGTAGTGCCACGGCCAATTTTGGCCGATACTACATTGCCTTTTTCATCAATACCAATATCAACTACCACCTTACCTTGCACGTTTGAAGGATAATCAGGCTTAGGTAACGATTTTGGTGTCCTGTCTTTCATACTATATGAAATGCCCCCATTTTTACCATTGCCTTTGCCGGGGCCTTCGCCATCACCTTCGCCCGGGCCTTTGCCGTTACCTTTTCCGCCGCCTTCGCCACCACCTTCGCCGGGGCCTTTACCGCCACCGCCTTTAAACAGGCTGTTAGGGTCGCCTTTGGGGTCGCCCTCGTTGCCTGCTTTGTTGCTGCTGCCTTGGCTACCGCCCTTTTTAGTAAACATGGCTTTGGTGTTTACCTTGGGTTTTTCTACAGGTTTTACGGGCGCTGTAGGTTTATTTATACGTGGAGGGAGAGTTGCTGCATCTTCCACCTCTTGTGTCAACACATCAGGCTGCACTTCCTCTACCGGCTTAGGGTCGCCGCTAAGTTGGTCGGGGTTGGTGTTGCCCATGCCGTAGGCAGCATCGCCAAAGCTAAGCTCAATGCCACCACCACCGCCTCCGCCGCCTACTTCGGGGTAGGGTGGGTTAGGGGTAGTAAACACATAAAATAGCAACAGCAAAAACAATAGCAATACAAATAGTATTGCCCCCATTGCCGCGTATATGCGGTCTTCTCTGCGGGTATCTGCAAGAGTGGTTACCATAGTTTTACTCTTTTAGGTTTTTAATACGATGCCGGATTGTACATTAATCCACACACATAACGCTATACGGTTGAAAAACCAAATTAGTTCGGCTGGGTGGCCAATATCATTTTTGCCTTCAAATGCGTACCTACCTGCATAATATCAACCAGGCGTTGCACCACTACCGTGCTATCAACATTCAGCACCACAGTAGCATCTTCAGTACCTTCCAGCGCGGTTTGCAAAGCACTTTCCAATCCATCTTTTTCCACTTCGGTTTTATCTACGTAATACTTCAAATCGCCGGTAACGGTAAGCTGCACCAGCTTTTTGGGTATAATTTTGGTGTTAGATGCCGCCGGCAAATTCACCTTTATAAAGTTTGGGTTTAAGAGTGTTGATGCCAATAGGAAAAACAGCATCAAAAAGAACATAATATCGTTCATGGCACCGGTGCCCAGCTCAAACTCAAACCGTTTTTTGCGCCTTAGGTTCATTATTTCGAGGGTTCTTGTAACACATCAATAAAATCTACCGACGAGCTTTCCATTTTAAAGATAATCTTGTCGATAAGTGCGCTTAAGTAATGGTAAGCCGCATAGGCTATAATGCCTACAATAAGGCCCGATGCCGATGATACCATCTTCTCATATAAACCGTCGGCCACATATTTAACCTCAATAGTGCCCGATAGCGATATGTTGTAAAAAATGCGGATAACACCCAAAATAGTACCAATAAAGCCAAGCATGGGGGCAATACCGGCTATTATACCCAAAAAGTTTAGGTTTTTCTCTAGTTTAGCAACTTCCAGTTTACCAACGTTTTCTATCGATTTTTCAATGTCGGCCAAGGGGCGGCCAATACGGTTTATACCCTTCTCAATCATGCGCGCAATGGGGCTGTTGGTGGTTTTGCACACCGTGCGGGCGCTGTCAATATTGCCACTCAAAATAGAGTCGCGAATGTTATTCATAAAGTTATGCGGAATTTTTGACGAACGGTTAATCACAATCAACCGTTCAATAATAATGTAAATAGAAATAAGCAGAAAAATGGCAATGGGTATCATTACCGGGCCACCTTTTAGCACCAATTCAAATAACGATGCACTGCTTTCGGTAGCTACAGGCGCAGCGGGTTGGGCTAACGCAGTGGCAGTATCCTGCACAACTTGATTTAAAGTATCTGGCATAAACTTTTACTTTTTTAGTGTATTAACAGTATGAGTAAAGTAAAGCCTATATGCTGTGCGTTGTAGTTGTGTTGTGAGTAAATTGTAAACAGAAAGATGTTAGCTGATACGGAGGGGTGAAATTAAGGTTGCAAATGGTAATTCATAATGCAGAATAATCAGCACTTCGCATTACATTAGTAATGCTTGTAGTCACAATGCAGAATGATAATCCTTCCCCACCTATGCGAGATTTTCTTCCCCCTCTTGAGGGTAACTATATACGAAGTGTACGCACTTGAAAAGAAAGTTTGAAAAAAATTTGTTTAAAATTAGGTAGTTGTTGTACGCAATCGTATATTTGTACCATTAATAACACAAATGTATTTCAACTTCAAGTCACTACACAAATTTTACGCTCACTTTAAAGATGAGAAAACCTGCTATGAGTTCTTAGCAGAACAGCGTTGGGACGGTAAGCCTGTTTGTCCGCATTGCGGTTCAGAAAAGGTTACTAAAGGCCCAACCCGTAGCCGTAAACCTGAACTTAAAGACGTTCCCGCATACCGTTGTGGCAACCGTAAATGCGATAAGCACTTTACAGTTAAGGTAGGTAGCATATTTGAGGCAAGCAAAATAACCTTGCAAACTTGGTTTGCTGCCATATACCTAATAACAGCACACAAAAAAGGAATTAGCAGCTTACAACTTAGCCGGGATTTAGGAGTAACGCAAAAAACAGCTTGGTTCTTATTGCACCGCGTTCGCGAAATGCTGAAAGAAACCGAACCCGAAATGCTGACTGGCACTATTGAGGTTGACGAAACGTATGTTGGTGGTAAATCTAAGAACTGGCATGCTAAGAAACGTAAAGCTATGGCAGAGGCCGGTACTGGCTATGTACATAAAACACCCGTTGTAGGTTTATTACAACGTAACGGTAAAGTCGTGGCTTTTAAAATACAAAAGGCAGACGGCCCAACATTAAAGCCAATTGTTAACGAGCGTCTTGCGAAAGGTGCTACACTTATGACAGATGGGTTTGGTGCATATACCGGGTTAAGTAGCAACTTTAACCATGTTGTTATTAACCATGCACAAGGCGTTTATGGAATTGGTGAGTTTAATACTAATTCTATTGAAGGCTTTTGGGGATTATTTAAACGTGGGATATTTGGAATTTACCACAATGTTTCGCCTAAACACTTAGACCGCTATTGCGTTGAATTTGCATACAGGTATAATACAAGGAAAACCGCAAATGATGTGAGGTTTAATGAGGTGTTTGATAAAATAAATACAAGATTAAAATACAGAGAATTAACGAAAAAAGAAGAGGTGTGTTAATAAAATATATTGACTTTAACACGCAAAGCTGTATCTTTGCACTGTAATTATTCCGCAATAATTATTGAGAGTGAGAGGCGGGCGACTGTAACCAATTCACTTAATGAGGGCGATTGGTTTTCGGTACTGACCCCTACGATATACAACGGTCGTAGATAAGCCCGCTAAATTATTACCAGTATTTAAAACCCGATGTTCGAAGCATTGGGTTTTTTATTTTTAATGCAGCAAATATACTTCGCAAATCAATTTAGGAAACTAAAAGTTACTAACCGTTGTTGAAAACAGGAAAATATAAAGGATAATTTATATAACTTATAAGTTATATTGAAGCCTTAGACAGCAGGGCAATTTTGGCAATTGTAAAAATTGAAATATTATGGTGGAAAATCAATAATACTGTCTGTATTTTCAGGTTTGCACTTTTGCAATCGCTTAGAGGTAAGCCACATTCCTTTAATTATTCCATGCTTTTCAACGCACTGCAAAGAGTACACAGAACAGGTAGGATAGAAGCGGCAACGGCGTGTTTTACTTATGCGTGGTGAAAGGTACTTTTTGTACAGTTTAAATAGTAACCTATATAATGCCTTAAACATTGTGTGTTATAACCTCAATTTTAATAGCCATAGATTTACACTTCTTGCACATAAAAGCATCGCAGTAATGTTTAATGCGCTCGTCTATTGGTTTCTTTTTGAGTGCAGCGTGTTGCGCCGTATCTATGGCAGCACAACAACCCAGTGGTAAACAAGCCATAGACAACCCGCCTATAATAGCCCCGTCCGCAGCTTTCTTTGCTCCTTTAGCTACTATACCCTCACTGGCCTCGGCCTTTTGCATAGCCTCAAAATCAACATAAGGTTTGAATGTAACATTGCCGCAACCTAAACAGGTGCATTTGAATTCCTTTACTTCGGGCATAGCATATAGTTATCATTGCAAGCCCCCGGCAACGTGGTTAAAAAAAATAGCGTGAGGCTTACAGTGTTAGCCCTCCCGCTGTCCAAAGCGTTATGCACATAACAAAGCAACCCCACGCTATGCGTGCAGCTATCATTGTCTTGTGCATTGTTTCTTTGAAGTTTGGACATTCGAGGGCGAAACAAAGACGCTAATATTTTACAGTAAAGTTATAAATTAACAGCAATCAATTTTTACAATCATAAAAATTATGGAAACCGAGAAAACTCCTAAATGGCTTACAGACCTTTTAAGTGGTAAGTATAAAGTAGAAGATTTAAAATTTATCTATGCTGAAAGCGAAACAACAATTAAAGAAACCCTTATTGTTGTTAGACGAACAATAGAGCGTAGTTTCTATTTGGCCGCTATATACACGGCCTTTTTTGCTTACTGGTTTGATAAGTATGCAAACGATAAAGACATTGCTAAAATAATGTTAATAGGTTCGGCGGTAAGCATTGCCACTATACTATTTAATTTAAAACCTGCTGTATTATCACTACCCGGGGCAGAGCCTAAAAAAATAATAGACGATTACTATTTAGGTTTTGAAAATGAAGAGCGTGAGAAACAATTTTATATAGCCCGTATAAGAGATAACCAATACAGCATAACCAAAAACTTCAATACAAATAAGCGTATGTTTTGGATTATGGCACTGTCTATTATAGGCATAGGTTCTGCTATGCTGTACTATTTATTTGCCGCCGCCGTATGAGCCTGTTTCGGTAATAGTTGTAGGTGGCTGTAATGGTGGGTCGCCTATTCTATAATTTTTCATGCCTTTGTTGTTGCTATTTGGTAAAGATAAGAGTTTTTATAAATACA
>JANOCJ010000328.1:0-12020 GCA_031412115.1 Flavobacteriales bacterium | reverse complement strand
TTTCGTATCCTAAATAGCTTACCGTTAGGGTATAGGTGCCGGGTTCCGACGTTAGCGAGTAGTAACCGTACAGGTTGGTAACGGTTGCTTTTTTGTTTTCCTTAAGGGATATACCTGCGCCAATAAGGGTTTCGCCGGTATTCGCATCCTTAACGTAACCGCTGATGGTAAAATTGGTTTGTGCCGACAGTATGGCCGGAAGAATAACACACAGGAGGCAGATGATGCGCTTCATCAATAAACTGATGTAAAAATTACTATTGGTTTAAATGAACGAAAGACTTGTTATTAAAGGCGCAAAAGTACGGTATCTTACGCATTTTATTACTAACAGACGCTAAACACACAGTAATATTTTATGTTTTAGTAACTTTGAAGAAATTTAATTTAGATGGAAGGCAAAGACTCTTTTGGAAAACGCATTTTAAACTACCTCGATTTGCGTACGCTTTTTAAAAAAGGCGACTCCAATATCAACCTACGGCTGATGCACGGCATTAACCGCATTTCCATCTTCATGTTTATTATTTGCCTTATTATCCTGCTGTGCAGGTATGTTATTTTTCCTAAGTAGATGAAACTACTATGTTATTGTGCAATAGCATTTATATTAGTTTTAGCTGCCTGCTCGCTTGAGAGCAATGGAAAAGAGCCGTTACGGTATCCCATTGTACCAAACAATAGTAATGCGCTAAATACACAAGGGTACTATTACTATAATGGCAAAGATGATTTTAGCGATACGGCCCAACATTTAGTGGTACTTTATAGAAATGGTGTTTCTTATGGAGATTTAAATACTTCACGATATTACAGGAGTGCAAATTATTTAGATTCTAATGCCATTTGCAGTTCGTCTCGCAAGTCGGTTTCACTTTGGGGCGCTTACCAAATATTGAATAACGATACATTGCAAATTCAAACATGGGGAGTTGGATTTGCACAGCCAGCCCTATTGCATATTTACTACGGGATAATTTTAAACGATAAATCGTTTCGTATATTCTTAAGGCGATACTACAGGAAAGACGGAACTATTTATGATCAAGATTTAAATGAACTATATCAGTTTCGTCCATTAAAAGTAAAGCCTGATAGCACTAACCCATACGTTCCCGAAAAACCTTAATTAACCTTGTCCTCATTATCTCCCGCAATATTTTTAGGCGCAGGCTCATTAGTTGAGGTAACAATAACAGCCGGTTCAGGCTTTTTCCAGTAGCGTTTTTGAAACACTATCATCATTAAAATGCCGGTAGTAATAGCCGCATCGGCAATGTTAAATATGGCGTTGAAAAAGGTAAACCTTCCGCCACCGGCCCATTCGGGCATGTTCTCTATAGTAAACAAAGGAAAGTACAGCATATCTACCACCTGCCCTTGTAAAAAGCCGGCATAGCCGCCACTTGCGGGCATAAACTCAGCCACTACCGGCAAGCCCTCGGGGCTGGCGTTAAATACCAGGCCATAAAACATACTATCAATAATGTTGCCTACAGCGCCTGCTATAATTAGCGACATGCTAACAACAAGCCCATTGGCTAGTGGTGTTTTTTTCTTTAACTGGCTAAACAACCAGTAGGTAAGGGCTATAGCTGCTAAAATGCGCACTATGCTAAGTACCAGCTTGCTGTAGTTAGTTTCGCCCAGTTCCATGCCAAAGGCCATGCCGTTATTCTCAATAAAATATATCTGGAATTTTTCGCCCAATACGTGTATCGACTCGCCAATGTACATATGGGTTTTTACCCAAATTTTTACCAGTTGGTCAACAAGCAACACTAAAAATATTATTATGATGGGCTTTTTCATGGTGCAAAAAAGTCCCGGCTACTTGCGTACCGGGACTGATTAAATAAAGTATAAAATGCTATTAGTCGGCAGTGTTAATGTTGTTGTTGCTAAAGTCGCTGCGCTGGGTTTTAGCTTCCATGCTAAGGGTAGCGTGGGGCACAATGCGCAGGCGCTCTTTCGGTATCAACTTACCGGTAACACGGCATATGCCGTAGGTTTTGTTTTGTATACGAACCAAAGCGGCCTCTAAGCTTTCAATAAACTTTTTTTGACGAGTAGCCAACTGTCCGGTTTCTTCTTTAGAAAGAACCTCAGAGCCTTCTTCCAACAACTTAAATGTTGGCGAAGTATCGTCAGTGCCGTGGTCATCTTTATTAGAAAACGAGCTTACTAAAAGGTCGTAATCGGTTTTAGCCTCGTCAAGTTTTCTAAGGATAATCTCCTTAAATTCCATTAATTCTTCGTGGCCATAGCTGGTTTTTTCAGCTGCGGGTTTTTCGGTAGTAACTTTTTTTGCCATAATTATTTTATGGTTTAACTAATTAAGTTTCGCAATACTGATAAGGGTTTCAATGTTTTCGTCTACCTCAACATTTACTGCTTCATCAGCCTTCAACAGGGGCTTTAACTCCAAATGCCCTGCCAAAGTTTCGGCGCAAATATACTCTAAATTGTTTTGTACGGCCAAGGCAATTAAATCGTGGTGCTGAATGTATACTTCAATACGGTCAGTTACCTCGTAGTTATTGTCTTTCCGCATGTTTTGTATGCGGTTAACAAGTTCGCGGGCAATGCCTTCCTCTTTCAGTTTTTCAGTAATGGTAATATCCAACGCAACGGTAACCCCATTCCAACTGTTTACTACCCATCCCGGCACATCGTCAGTCGTAATTTCTACGTCTGTTTTTTCTAATTTAACAGGTTGCCCCTCAACAGTTATATCTTTAAAACCATTGGTTTCAATCTCATCAATGTCTTCTTTACCAAACGTTCCAACAACTGTAGCTATGGCTTTCATTAGCTTGCCATGTTTAGGGCCAAGCGCTTTAAAATCGGGCTTTATTTTTTTTACTAAAAAGCCTGTATCTACCAAAAACTCCAGTTCTTTTACGTTTACTTCCGATAAAATTAATCCCTTCACTTCCTCCACTTTAGTGCGGAAGCCCTCATTCAACACAGGCACCAGAATTTTGTTCAGTGGCTGGCGTACGCGTATGTTTACTTTTTTGCGTAGTGCTAAGGTTAACGATGTTATTTGCTGCGCCAATTCCATGCGCTCTTCCAAGGCAACATCAATAATACTTTCGTCGGCTTTGGCAATAAACGTAAGGTGTATAGACTGTGGCTTATTGGTATCGGTTTTCAAATTCTGGTACAACCAATCGGCAAAAAACGGTGCTACAGGGCTCATTAACTGGGCCACGGTATTCAAGCATTCATACAATGTTTCGTACGCTGCTTTTTTATCGTTTGTCATTTCGCCTTTCCAAAAACGGCGCCGTGATAAGCGTACGTACCAATTACTCAAATGCTCGCCTACAAACTCATCAATAGCACGGGCTGCAGGCGTTGGGTCGTAATCATCCAAACGCTCCGTTACCAGTTTTATCAGGCTATGTAGTTTAGATAAAACCCAACGGTCGAGCTCGCTGCGCTCGGCAACAGGCACTAAATTATTCTCGTCAATGGTAAACTTGTCAATGTTGGCGTACAGCGAGAAGAACGAATACGTGTTATACAACGTACCGAAAAATTTGCGTTGTACTTCGGCAATGCCTTCAATGTCAAACTTCAAATTATCCCACGGCTGTGCGTTGGTAATCATGTACCAGCGGGTGGCGTCGGGGCCGTATTTACCAAGGGTTTCAAAGGGGTCAACGGCATTACCTAAACGCTTCGACATTTTACTGCCGTTTTTATCCAGCACCAATCCGTTGCTCACAACATTCTTATACGCAACGCTGTCAAATAGCATTACAGCTATGGTATGCAGCGTAAAAAACCAGCCGCGTGTTTGGTCAACACCCTCGGCAATAAAGTCGGCAGGGAAGGTTTTTTCAAACTGCGCTACATTCTCAAAAGGCCAGTGTTGCTGGGCATACGGCATAGCGCCGCTATCAAACCACACGTCAATTAAGTCGGGCTCGCGTAACAATTTATCGCCGTTTTTGCCAACTAAAATTACCTCGTCAACAAAAGGCTTATGCAGGTCAATGCTGCCATCGGGGCGGTTTAGCGGGTTTACGCTCATCACTCCGGCAGCTATTGCTTTCTCAATTTCTTTATTCAATTCCTCAACCGAACCTATGCAAAGTATCTCCGATTTATCTTCGCTAACCCACAGCGGCAAGGGTATGCCCCAGTAGCGCGAGCGTGATAAATTCCAATCCTGCAAATTCTCCAACCAGTTGCCAAAGCGGCCGCTGCCGGTGCTTTCGGGGTGCCAGTTAATGGTTTTATTCAGTTCTATTAAGCGCGGTTTCGCAGCCGTAGTTTTTATAAACCACGAGTCTAACGGGTAGTACAATACAGGCTTATCGGTACGCCAGCAATGGGGGTAGTTATGCTCGTATTTTTCTACTTTAAAAGCGCGGTTTTCTGTCTTAAGTTTGATGGCAATACGCTCATCAACCGACAAGTATTTATCGCGGCCTTGTTTGGTTCGTTCTGCTTCTTTTTCTTCTTCAGATAAATACTGCTCTTTTACAAATTCATTAGCAAATTCGCCTACTTCAGCGGTAAAGCGGCCGCGCAAATCAACCAAGGTTAATGTGCCTATGCCGTTTTGCTTAGCAGTACGGAAGTCATCCGCACCAAAGCTTGGCGCAATGTGTACAATGCCTGTACCATCTTCAGTACTAACAAAATCTCCAGCTACTACGCGGAAAGCATCACCCTCTGCGGGTTGTGCGTAAGGCAATAATTGCTCGTAACGCACGCCAACCAAGTCTTTGCCTTTAAATTCGCCCACCAAACGGAAGGGTATATTTTTGTCACCTTCTTTAAAATCTTCAAATTTTAATTCGGCATTTTTCTCTGGGAAATATTTGCCTGCCAACGCTTTTGCAAGCACCACTATAATGGGCTTAAACGTGTATGGATTAAAGGTTTCAACGGCAATGTAATCTATCTTTTCGCCAACGGCTAGTGCAGTGTTAGAGGGCAATGTCCATGGTGTGGTGGTCCATGCCATCATGAAAAATTCAGCTCCGCTGCCGTAGGTTTTAGCCTCGTTAAACAGCGCATACATCGGCGATGTTTCAGGTACTGATTGTACTTTAAATTGCGCTACAACGGTAGTGTCTTTTACCGGTTTGTATGTGCCGGGCTGGTTAAGCTCATGCGTACTTAAACCCGTGCCTGCTGCGGGAGAGTAGGGCTGTATGGTATAGCCTTTGTACAAATACCCTTTCTCAAAAAACATTTTAAGTAGGTACCATACGGTCTCCATATAGTCGGTTTCGTAGGTAATGTAGGGGTCTTCCATGTTTACCCAATAGCCCATTTCCTTGGTAAGGCGCGCCCACAAGTCGGTGTATTTCATTACATCGGCGCGGCATGCCTTGTTATAATCTTCTACTGAAATGGTTTTTCCGATATCTTCTTTGGTAATGCCCAAAGCCTTCTCAACGCCCAGTTCTACGGGCAATCCATGGGTATCCCAACCGGCTTTGCGGTTTACCTGAAGGCCTTTTAGCGTTTGGTAACGGCAAAACATATCTTTAATGGTACGCGCCATAACGTGGTGAATACCGGGCAATCCGTTGGCCGAAGGTGGGCCTTCGTAAAAGGTAAAAGAGGGGCTTCCTTCGCGCTCGGTTATACTTTTTTCAAAGATATTTTCGCGCTCCCAAAATTCCATTATTTCGGCTGCAAATGCAGTTAAATCAAGCTTCTTATGTTCGGGGTATACAGACATTTTTACTAATTCTTAAAAGAAGCGCGAAGATAATGAATTTTTAGAGGCAAGAGGCTAGAGCCTGGAACCTAGAGGAAAGTGCCAACTGGCGTGCGTTTTAGCTTTTTTCTCTTTCAGGGATGGGGTCTTTACCCCGCCATTATATCGGGCTTAATATCGCTGATGTAGTCGCGGTAGGGCACAATGGTGTGTTGCATATCTTCCATCAGGCTGTCAAGCCTTGGTATTACTGACTTTCGATTATAATATAACAGAAAATTATAGAGCTTGCTGCCGTTAATATCGGGATGCATAAAACGCTCTTGTTTGGTATCTGCATCATAGGGGTGAAAGTAGCTAACTACAGCCCTTCCGGCGCCATAGTGCATATCAAAATTAAGCTTTAAGGCCTTGTAATTATATAGGCGGAAATACACCCCGCCGGCTATGGGTACACGCAGGTGAAAAAAGCGCCCCAGCGTCATGGGTATTTCTAGTATATTGCCCACCATTCGCGGGTCTTCGCCAAAATTGGGCCAGCCGTAAAACGGGTTTGGGTTAGGCAATACCGAGCTTGAATATACTATGCCGTTTTGCTCTAAAACCTCATACGCCCAGCGGGTTTCAGGGGTTAGGGAGAATATAGGCGCACGGTAGCCGATAATGCTACGCGCACCGGCGTTTGTAAGGGCTTCAATATTGCGTTTAAGGTCGCTGGCAAAGCTCTGTTTATCCATGCGGGTAAGCGGTATATGCAGGTCAGAGTGGCAACCAATTTCGTGGCCTTCATCAACCAGCATTTTTATGATAGACGGATATGCGCGGGCAACATCGCCTACCGTAAACCAGGTGCATTTGGCGTTATGGCGGTTTAAAAACTCAAGGTATTGCTCAACCATAGCCGGTACGCGCTCTGCATACTTACGGCCATCGTCCATCCTAAAACGGATGTCTTCCAAATCAATGGAAAAGAGAAAATATTTTTTTGTGTCGGTTGACATGGAAGGCGAAAATAGAGAAATATTAACTAAGAGTGCAAAACATCATTGCCCAAATAAAAAATCGGGTAGTTATTTTTTTACCTATTTGTAAATATCATTATCACTTTGTAACCGATAGTAAAACAATATACACTATGGTATACTTTAGGCATTTAATTAATTATATCCTTTTTATGAAAAGAAAAATACAGTTACTAATTGTTGCTTTAGCATGTTTAGCTATGCATTACACTGTTTTAGCCCAAGCCCCGCCACAAGGCATAAATTACCAGGCAGTAGCACGCAATAACACTGGTGCTATATTGCCTAACGCTACTGTTTTGGTTAAGTTTTCCATCCTAACAGATATTGTAAATAATACCCTACAGTATAGCGAAGAGCATGTTGGGGTAACCACCAACTCGTTTGGCCTTTTTACCTTAGTTATAGGGCAAGGAAATCAAGTTGGAGGGCTGGTTAGTTTTGCTAATATCCCTTGGGGCAGTAGTAATACCTACATTAAAATTGAAGTAAACCCCGGTACAGGTTATATAAACATGGGTACTACGCAATTTTGGACGGTTCCCTACGCCTTTTATGCAGGCAATGTAGTAAACGGCAGCCCGGGGCCTACCGGCCCTACCGGGGCTGGTATTGCCGGCCCAACCGGCCCGGCAGGTAATATAGGATTGCAAGGCCCTATTGGAGCTACCGGCGCGGGTATTGCCGGGCCAACAGGCCCAACAGGCGTTGGTTTACAAGGCCCAACCGGGCCTACAGGCGCAGGTGTTGCCGGTCCAACTGGTCCAACAGGCGTTGGCGTTGCTGGCCCAACAGGCCCTACCGGGGCAGGTATTGCCGGACCAACAGGCCCAACAGGTAATATAGGTTTGCAAGGCCCAACAGGCCCGGCAGGTTCATCATCAAACGCTTGGAATTTAACGGGTAATAGTGGTACTAACCCTGCAACTAATTTTGTGGGGACTATTGATGCGGTTGACCTTGCTATTGCTACCAATAGTATAGAGCGTATTAAAGTAAAAAGTAATGGTAATATTGATATTACCGGCGATTTAGAAAATCAGGATATAATAAGCACTGTAACTACTAAAGGTGCTTCGGCTATTACAGACCCCGCCAGTGTGAGTGTTGTAGGAGGGCCAAGTGCTGCCACCCTGTGGCTTGATAATAGCTATTGTGCGGTATGTACAGAGACATATCAACAAGTACTACCTAATTTTATTGGCCAAGCCGAGGTGTTAGATGCTACAACCCAATCTATTACTATTACTGATGGGGCAGGGGTTACCAACAGCGGTGTATTGGTTTTGGGCAATGTGGTAATCAAATCAACCACCAATGGAACTAATACTTTAACTTTAGCAAACAGGTATACAATATGGTTGCAACGTTCTACAACTGCTGATTTTTCTGCCGGGGTAACGAATGTTTATAAAGTAGAAGATGCTATTAGCAGTGGTATATCAGGCTCTAACTTAGGCAGTGGTATTAGTACTACGTCATTAATCTTTCCTGATGTTGCGTTGGCCCCAGGCACTTATTATTACCGTATGGTGTATCAAAACCTTATGGGTAGTAGTGTTGGGCAAACCATTGTTGCACACGACAGGAGCATAGTATTGCTGCAAATTAAACGATAGGCAAATTTGATTGTACGGCAAAAAAGGCTACCTATGGTAGCCTTTTTTATTAAAAATTAGTTTTTTTTATCTTTTATTTTCTCTTTTAAAAGTGCAATTTCTTGCGTAAGGTTTTTTGTTTGTTCTTGCAGTTTAGAAACTTTTATAGACAGGTGCAGTAAGTATATTAAAATAGTAAATAAAGCACCAATAAATAATAGGGCAGGGGCGTATTGAATGCCTAACGCATGGGCAACAGTGTCTAACAAGCGGCTCCAAAACGATAGTATTACCAGTACAAAGGTGCTGCTAAACCATATAATGGCATATTCCTCGCGCAGGCGGCGCTTTAGTATAAGGCGTATAACGTAAAGCAAAAAGCCAATGCTTACGGCTATTACCACCAAATTAAGCTTATATGTAAGTACAAATTCTTTCATTAGCCGTTATGTTGCGGTTCTTCGTGTAGCAAAGCTGCTTTTGGTTTGGTTACAAAATAGGTAAACACCACTGCCAGCGTAACTTTTACCATGTAAAATATGCTGCCCGTAAAGCCTATGGACGATACCCCGCCCTGCCTCTCTAGCATCACTACCGGAACTTCGCCCATTTTTAGCTTGTTGCGCGAGTATATAATTACTGCCTCCGGCTCGGGGTAATCGTGCGGGTAGTACATATCTACAATAGCCAGGGCTTTGCGGTTAAGCAACCGGTACCCCGATGTTGCATCCGTTACTGTAATGCCACACAACAGTTTTATAAGGTGTTTAAAATACTTTATGCCTGTGCGGCGCGCAAAGGTGCTTTGAAAACCCTCGTTCTTCAAAAACCGCGAGCCTATTACCACATCCCAACCCTGTTCTAAATGCGCCTGTACTAATATAGGTATCTGCCCCGGCGGGTGTTGCCCGTCGCCATCAAGTTGAAAGGCCACATCAAACCCGTTGCGGTAGGCGTATTTCATGCCTGTTTGCACGGCCCCGCCTATGCCTAAATTAACAGGCAGGTTCAGTGCAACACAATCAAGCCCGGACAAAATAGCGGCGGTAGTATCGGTAGAGCAGTCGTTAACCACCACAGGCGTTATAGCCAGGCCATGCGCTGCGGCGGTTTGGTGCAAAGCATTAACAACAGCGGCAATATTGTCCTGCTCATTAAATGCGGGTATAACAACGGCTATCTTCATTTATGATAATCACTGCGCTAATATATCTTTATATAGTGTTAGCAATCAAGCCCCGTGTTTTTATATTATCAACACTTATACATCAAGATTAAAATACCCCAACTTAATTTTGATTTGTAACATTTTTTTTATATATCTTTACATTGCGATTGAAAAACGCATAAATCATTCATAATCAGATTTTTAGCTATATATGTTAATAGAAAATGATGTAGAGGTTTCTTTGGCCTCGTACCTGCAGCAGTATTTTGGGTTTGATAAATTTAAAGGTTTACAAGAGGAAGTAATAAAAAGTGTACTAAACGGCGAAGACTCATTTGTGATAATGCCTACCGGCGGCGGCAAAAGCCTTTGCTACCAGTTGCCTGCGCTAATTAGCGAGGGCACGGCTATTATCGTATCGCCCCTTATAGCGTTGATGAAGAACCAAGTAGATAGCATTCGCAACTACGGTTCGGTTGATGGGGTTGCCCACTTTTTAAACTCATCGCTTACCAAAAAAGAAATTGAGCGTGTTAAGGCCGATGTTACATCAGGCATTACCAAAATGCTTTTTGTAGCGCCTGAATCGTTGACTAAGGACGAGAACGTAGCCTTTTTGCGCGATATTAAAATATCATTCTTTGCTATTGACGAGGCGCATTGTATATCAGAGTGGGGCCACGACTTTCGCCCTGAGTACCGCCGCCTACGTTCTATTATAGAAGCCATTGGTACGGTGCCTATTATGGCCCTTACCGCTACCGCTACGCCTAAAGTGCAGCAAGATATTTTGAAAAACCTGGGCATGCAAAAAGCGCAGGTGTTTAAATCATCATTTAACCGTTCAAACCTTTACTACGAGGTGCTGCCAAAGGTTAATGCTGATAAAGAAATTGTAAAATACATACGCCAGCACCAAAACAAATCGGGCATTATATATTGCCTAAGCCGCAAAAAGGTTGAGGAACTGGCCGAAATACTAAAAGCCAACGGCATTAAAGCGCTTGCTTACCATGCCGGGCTTGATGCTAAAACCCGCTCAGAAACGCAGGATGCATTTTTGATGGAAGACATTCACGTTATAGTAGCTACCATTGCCTTTGGCATGGGTATAGATAAGCCCGATGTGCGTTTTGTTATTCACCACGAGATACCAAAAAGCCTTGAAGGGTACTACCAAGAGACCGGCCGCGCCGGCCGCGATGGTGGCGAAGGCAACTGTGTTACCTTTTACAGCTACGACGATATACAAAAATTAGAAAAGTTTTTAAAGGGCAAACCCGTTGCTGAACAAGAGATTGGCATGCAATTGATATCAGAAACTGTTGCCTATGCTGAAAGTTCAAGTTGCAGGCGTAAGATATTATTGCATTATTTTGGCGAGGAATTTGATGATAGCGGATGTAATGGCATGTGCGACAACTGCCGCCACCCAAAAACACCGTTTGAAGGACAAGACAGTATTTGCGACGTAATAGAGACAGTAGAAACGATAAAAGAAAAATTTAAAGACAGGCACGTGGCCAATGTATTGGTAGGTAATAGCAACAACGCTATTAAGCAATACAAACACCATACGCTTGAAATATTTGGCAAAGGGGCAGAAGAGGGCGAACGTTACTGGATGTCAGTAATACGCCAAGCGGTTGTTCTCGGTTTCTTAGCCAAAGATGTTGAAAACTACGGGTTGTTGAAACTAACCACCCGAGGCAAACAATACCTTGCTAACCCATATTCAATTATGTTAACTAAAGATCAAAACTTCGAAGGTACAGACAAAGACGAAGAAGAAGGCGCAGCCGCACCGGGCGGTGGCGGAGCATCAGACGATGCCTTGTTTACCCTGCTAAAAGACCTGCGCAAAAAAATTGCCAAACAAAACAACGTGCCCCCTTATGTGGTGTTTCAAGACCCATCGTTGGAGGATATGACCATACAGTACCCCATTACGCTTGATGAGATGAAAAACATCAGCGGGGTAGGTGCGGGCAAAGCACAAAAATTTGGCAAGCCCTTCGTCGACCTTATTAAGAAATACGTTGAAGAAAACGATATACACCGCCCGCTTGATTTGGTGGTAAAATCGGTAGTAAATAAATCGGGCCTTAAAGTGTTTATCATTCAAAGTGTTGACCGTAAATTGGCGCTTGAAGATATTTGCGAATCGAAAGGAATCAGCTCTAACGACTTGATTACCGAGATGGAAAGCATCGTATCATCGGGCACCAAGCTAGACTTGTCGTACTACCTGGATGATATGCTTGACCGCGAAGAGCAAGAGGAGATATTTGACTATTTCCGCCATGCCGAAACCGATAGCATTGAAGATGCCATTGAAGACTTTGGCGAGGATATGTACAGCCCCGAAGAACTTCGCTTGGTACGCATTAAATTTATGAGCGAATTAGGCAACTAATAGTATTCGTCACGCTGAGCTGGTAGAAGCGTGCGCAATAAACTTATCCCTCTTCCGTTTGGTAGGGGGATTTTTATTCTCCCTACAGAAGGGTAGAAAAAAACTCTCCCCCCTGCCAAGGGGG
>JANOCJ010000327.1:0-2844 GCA_031412115.1 Flavobacteriales bacterium | reverse complement strand
AATGAAATTTGGCAGCACAACTATGGCAGCAAAAACAATACAGAGCTTGCGCACTACATGGTACAAAATACCGATGGCAATTTGATGGTAACCGGCCAATCATCCAGCCAAACAAGTAGCCGTATTGATGGGCATTTACTATCAGTATCAACAAATGGAGACAGCCTTGGTTTTAAATACCTGGCTTCGTCTATCAATATATCGCCCGCTATAATTTTTAGGCAACCCAATGGCGACAATTTAATTACCGGCCTAACCAACAAAGGCAACGGCACCATAGGCACTTTTATTACCTATACCGATGCCAACGGCAATTTTAAGTAAACATAGTTATTTGTATTTTAATACTTAAAAATTTATAATTTACGGCTGCCAACACAACTAAAATGAAAAAACTAGTACTGCCCATACTTATAGTTATAGCATTTACGGCCTGTAAAAAGGAAGATGCGGCCCAGCCTGAACCTACCTATTATTACAGCGATAACGTTTTTAACCCAAACTCAAACGCCTGTATTGAAACAGCAGATGGAAACCTTGCATTTGCCACAGTTACATCTAATAATAGCATTACCATTTTTAAATTAACAAAAACGGCAGCTTTGGTATGGAAACGTACTTACGATTTGATGCCCAATGGTATTTTTTCAACCGCCATTGCCCTTACGGAAGATAATGAACACAACCTATATGCAACCGGCAAAACCCAACAAGGGCCCTTTATAATAAAGGCTGATAGCACCGGCGATTTGCTTTGGCGCAATACCTATGGCCTTTCAGGCAATGAGGATCCTACCTGTATCATTAAAACCGGCGATGGAGGCATATTGGTTGCTGGTAATGAATTTAACTTAAACTTTTACCTGCTTAAAATTACTAAAGATGGTATTGTGCTTTGGCAACGAAATTACCCTGCCGGTTTTCAGGTTTTGCCGGGGCATTTGCTAGAAAATCAGCAAGGCAATTATGTACTAACATCAATAAGCCCCCAATTTAACTGGCTTGCCTATTTAACATTTAATACCGTTGGCGATGTAGTTGGCGATGTAGCCAACACAGTTGATGGCCTTCAAATTGTGGGCAACACTATTGAATTGGCCGATGGTAGCCTTATTACCTGCGGTGGCTTATTAGATGATAATAACAACTTGCAAGACTTTGTATTTAAGGGCAATAGCGGTGGCACCCAGCAATGGATAAATACTTGCGGCACAAAAAGCAACGCAGATGTTGCAAGGTATATAGTAGAAAAGCCTAACGGGGGGTTATTGGTTGCAGGTACTAGCGCCAGCCTTTCATCGGCCCGTACCGATGGGCATATGCTATCGCTATCAGCAACGGGAGATAGCCTGGCGTTTCAGTACTTTGCTTCATCAATAAACATTATACCCACTAATATATTTAAGCAGTTGGGTGGCGATAATGTAATTGTAGGGCAAACCACAAAAACTAACGGAACTAACGGCGTTTTTATTACCAATACCAATGCTGACGGCGTATTTAAATAGCTAAAATGTATACTACGGGTGCTGATTTTACAGCTACACTAATTTACTATACTACTGAACAAGGCGGACGCAAAACGTTTGCACAAACGGGCTACAGGCCCCAACTGAAATTTAGTTTTGCAACCAACCAAACCAGCGGTATGCAACACTTTATTGGTAAAGAAATTGTCAGCCCCGGCGATACGGTAGACGCTGAAATTACCATGCTATCGCCACACCTTTTTTACAACTGCTTAACAGTAGGTACCCAATTTGAATTTAGGGAAGGGGATAAGATTATTGGTACAGGCATTATAACAGCCATTTTAAACACTAATATATTGGGTGCTGAGCCCACAGCGGCAGAATATCTTATAAAATTAAAGGAGTTAAATAAGCAAACATCTATACGGCTTAGTAAGTTAAAAATTCTACAACTGGTGGGTATATGCCTTTTGTTTATAGGCATGAGTGCATGGCTGCTTTGGTATACGCCCAAGCCCGGCAGCAACCCTTTATTTAATAACGCTATTGTTAAATACGGAGCATCAATAGCAGGTATACTTTTGGGTGTGGTTGGCTTTTGCTACTACACCTATAAGCTAACCGATAATAAGCCCGGGCTTATTGTAGGCAGAACGGGCATAACAGACAATTCAAGCGGAACGGCAGTTGGTTTTATACCTTGGGCTGATGTAAAGCAGATATATGAAAAAGAGGTGTACCGCAAAAAGTTTATTATGATAGCCCTGCATAACCCGCAAGAGTATATTGATAGGCAAACCAATATGGCCAAGCGCAAAATTATGCAGTTAAACTTTAGTCATTACGGGTCGCCTATATTTATACAAAGCAATACCTTAAATATGGAGTATGAAGAAATAAACGACGTTTTACACGAGTATTTTGCCGTTTATAAAACGTTGGCAGAGCAACCGTTGTAGCTACTTTTTCTTCTTCTTTTTCTCTTCCTTCTCTTCTTTTTTTTCCTCGCGGGCTTTTACGCGTTTGGCCTTTTCTCCCTTACGCACATCTTTATCAAACACTTTCTCTAAAAAGCTTGGTTTCTTCTCGCCGTTCTCATCCAGTTTATCCTTTTTACCAAATCCATTGGTAAGCGATTTTGTACCGGCCTCGGTTATAGCTTGGCTAATAATCTGCCATATACTTATTTTAGGGTTGTTCAGGTTGCCCTCAATCTCTACCCGGGTGCTTATTTTACCTTCTTTTTTATTGGTAAGCAGTTTTCCGGCAAACTCAATCCAGCGCTCTTTGTTTTTTTGTTTGCCTTTTTCGCCTTTCTCCGATTCACGGTCAAATACATCCAACACACGCCCTCGCGCAAGTCGGCCATGCC
>JANOCJ010000326.1:0-2571 GCA_031412115.1 Flavobacteriales bacterium | reverse complement strand
AACCGAATCTCTGAATGATTCATTCTCTTCACTATGCTTTCCCGGAGTATCCATTTTTGGTGTTTTAATATAACTAAACAAAGGGGCCGGGCTTAATCGACCCCTGTTGTTTTACTTTACAGTACCAGTTTTAGCAGCAACTGTACTGTCTTTTTCTACTACTACTTCTTCAGTATATAAATCGCCTTGGGCGGCTTTTGCCCCCGCAGGGTTTGTACCTTTTAATGATTTTACATAGCTACCCACCTCTTGTATTGTTTTGGCCGATAGTTGCGATTTCCACGACTGCATACCATTGGGTGTGCCGTTGGTAACGGTTTTAAAAATGTTTTTAATACTTCCGCCATAAATCCAATACTCGTCGGTTAGGTTTGGCCCTATTATGCCCTGACCTTTATCGCCGTGGCAGGCAACGCACATACCATCGTAAGTGGCTTTACCGTTAGCAATAGATGCAGCATCGGTTAACAGTGTTACGTTTTCTTCGTTTACCATTACTTCGCCTACGGCAGCCATTTCTTTCATCAGTTGGTTGCGTTCAGCATCGGCAATAGCATACTCGGTTTTTAGTTCGGCTGCACTTAGCTCGCCGGTACCCAATACGTGGTAGTGAAACAGGTATATAATACCAAACACAATAGAGATGTAAAAGCCATACAACCACCAAGGAGGCAAAGCATTATCCAACTCGTAAATACCATCATACTCATGGTCAAATGTAATGGCAGCTTCATTTTCAATAGGCACCACGCGGGTAAGCCATTTGTTCATAAACGTAGGCTTGCGTGCTTTTTGTATTTTGGCTTCAAAAGCCACCTCCCTAAGTACAACCGCATCGGCTATTAAACCGTTGGCTACCATCATTTTTTTAATAGATGAAATAAGCACCATTATAGCGGCAAATTCAAACACAATAAAAAGCAGCAACACAACTACTAACCCATCAATAACGGGTGCTTTAGGGGTTTGTAAAACATCGCCAATACGCTCGGCAGCAAAAGCCTGCGATGCAAACAACATAAATCCAATTACTGATGCACTGCGTACCCAGCTTGTTTTTATTTGAGGCTGTTCAACCACAGGTTGCCCCTCGTGGTTTTTAACCTGTATATTGGTTTGCTGGCGGCCCAGCCCTTTAAGGGTGGTAGACAGTACAGTAATTACTACCAGCAATAATATAGCTACTACAGTTAACCCAAGGTACACCGGGTTGCCAAACATTTCCAATTCGCTTTGGCCTGATGGTGTTGCCTGGGCAAACAATGTTGTTGTGCCCAAGGCCAGTAAAGCGGTTAATAATCTTATTCTAAAAGCCTGACGTTTCATAGTTAGTTATTTTCTGTAGTTTGACCATTTATTTCCAAGGGCATTTCTTCCATCTCCTTAACATATCCTTTGCGAAGCAGCATAACATATACTGTTACCGCTAAAAAAAACAGGATAAAAATCATCATTGATACCAGCGGGTAAACCTCAATGCCCACAATAGTTTCGGCGTATTGTTTTATAAACTTAAACATGGTTACTGCGCGTTAGGGGTTAACTGTTTTTTGTTTGCTTTAATGTCGGTGCCCAGGCGTTGCAGGTAAGCAATAAGGGCTATAATTTCCTCGTTGCCTGCCACCTGAATTTTATCTTTAGCCAGGTTCTCTTTAATGGTGTTGGCCTGTTTAGCTAAATCAGCATTAGCAATTGCATCATACCCTGCGGGATAAGGCACGCCAAAGGTTTGCATAGCGCGTATTTTAGCGGGGGTCGATTCAATATCAATTTCATCTTTAAACAACCAGGTATAGCTTGGCATAATAGAGCCCGGCGATACTGACGTTGGCTCGTACATGTGATTGTAGTGCCAGCTGTCGCCACGTTTGCCACCTTCGCGGTGCAAGTCGGGGCCGGTGCGTTTACTACCCCATTGAAATGGATGGTCGTAAATATATTCGCCTGCTTTTGAGTATTCTTTATCAATAGGGTCATAACGTTCAACCTCGCTGCGGAACGGGCGTATCATTTGCGAGTGGCAAGTGTAGCATCCTTCGCGTATGTATATGTCTCGGCCTTGCAACTCAAGCGGTGTGTAAGGTTTTACACTGGCTATAGTTGGTATGTTTGATTTTATTAAGAAGGTTGGAAGGAACTCAACAACACCACCAATTAATATAACTACCAATGCCAATACAAGCAAAGCAATAGGGCGGCGCTCAATCCAACGGTGCCAGTAGCCATCGTCGTGTACACGTTTGCCGCGTAATTAAGGGGCATAGGCTGCCTCGTTGGCAAGTAATTTTCCCGATGCGGCAGTTTTCCATAAGTTGTATACCATTAGCAACGCGCCAATAATAAACATAGTGCCACCAATGCCGCGCATTAGGTACATGGGTTTAAGTTGGTTGGTAACCTCTAAAAAGCTGTATACAAGTGTACCATCGGGTTTAAATTCTTTAAGCATTAAGGCATTTACAAAACCTGCCCAATACATAGGTATAGCATAGAATAAAATACCTAAAGTAGCAATCCAAAAGTGCCAGTTGGCTAGTTTTTTAGAGTGTAGCTTAGTTTCATACAACCTGG
>JANOCJ010000325.1:0-1903 GCA_031412115.1 Flavobacteriales bacterium | reverse complement strand
AGTTCTGCCTGTCGCACCCCGATATGAAGATACCGCGTACCGGCCCAATCTATTCTATTAACCAAGGTTATTTTCACGACTTTTCTGATGGGGTAAAATCGTATGTAAACTATTGCCAGATACACGATAAAGCTACCCGCCGCCCATATGCGCTGCGTTACATAGGCTCACTGGTGGCCGATTTTCACCGCAATATGATTAGGGGCGGTATTTATATTTACCCTACAACCTCCGATTCGCCCAAAGGCAAACTGCGTTTGCTATATGAGTGCAACCCCTTAGCCTTTATAGTAGAGCAAGCCGGTGGCAAAGCATCTGACGGTTTTAAACGCATATTAGATTTAAAACCCGAAAGCCTGCACCAGCGTGTGCCATTGTTTGTAGGTTCGTACGATATGGTAGCCAAAGCCGAAGAGTTTAACCAGGTTTACAAAGACATGGAAGCCGGGGTGGTGGTGAAGTAGATAATAGTTGACAACTGATAACTGAAAGTAAATAACTACTATGCCTATTCCTGACAAAACAATATTTGGACCTCACTTAACAGAAGTAAGGGGTATTGAATATGGTGAAGTTCGCCAGATTTCAGTTGATGGTATTAAACTACAATATCTAAAAAAAGATTAGAAGGGTTTTTAATTCACCAAGTAGATGAAATGACTAAAGGTTATTGTCCCTTTCCCCTAACTGTAATGACATGTGTAGCAGCCGAAACATTAGGACGTGTTATAGAACCAATTAGTTTATATGAAAAAGATGCTCGAAAAAACAGAGAAATATCAAAAATTGTATCTGTTCTTATATATGGTAAACTAGATAAAAAACTTACTAGGCCTCTGTCTAAAGAAGCTAAATTATCCATGCAAAAGGTTTGGCCTAATGATAATGTATTTGGAATTAATAGCTATGCAGAATTGTTTCATAGTTACTTAAGAACTTCTTTTATTCATGGCTATAGAGGTAAAAACGTATTTCTTAGTGTTGAATTAGAACAAGGTTGGGATTTCCAAGATGGCTCGTTAATAATAAACCCAAACTGGTTTTGGAAAGAATACAAAAGAGTTTTTGATGAATGTTTTGAAATTGTCTTAAACTCGAAAGAAAAAAATAATCCTTTGAGAATAAATGCTCTTGATTATTTTCATAAACTAATCAACGAGTAGCAAAATTCAATATTTCCTTTTTTTAATTGTTAACTGTTCATTGAACCGTATCTTTACGGCACTTTATGCAGTTAGCAGACATTCTTAAACTTTACACCCGGCAGCCCGCGGTGGGGGAGCTTATTGCCCAAATTTCCCATAATAATCAATCGCGTGTTAAAATAAACAACCTGGCAGGTTCGCAAAAAGCCTTTGCCATAGCGGCTGTGGTGCAACAAACCGGTGGTAGCCACATGGTAGTGGTGAGCGATAGGGAAGAGGCCGCATTTTTTCTGAACGACTTGGAAAAACTTATTGGCGATAACAACACCTTGTATTACCCTGCATCGTACAAAAAGCCGTATGATGTTGAGGATATTGACAATGCCAATGTACTGCTTCGTGCCGAGGCATTGAATAAGATTAACAACCCCAGCAACCCGTTGGTTATTGTTACTTATCCTGAAGCACTATTAGAGAAAGTAGTAACCCGTAGCCAGCTTACAACCAATACATTAAAAATATCAGTCAACACCAAATTAAGCATTGATTTTGTTAGCGAATTGCTGTTTGAATACAGCTTTGAGCGTGTTGATTTTGTGTATGAACCCGGCCAGTTTTCTATCCGTGGGGGCATTGTCGATATATTCTCCTTCTCTAATAACATACCATACCGTGTTGAATTTTTTGGCGATGATGTAGAGAGCATCCGCACGTTTAACCCGGAGACACAATTGTCGGTAGAGCCGCTCAATTCCATC
>JANOCJ010000324.1:0-6510 GCA_031412115.1 Flavobacteriales bacterium | reverse complement strand
GAAGACGTGATCGAACCATTGAGCGACCGGATTGCTGGCCGTACCTCATTGCACGATGTGTTTAACCCACATACAGGCGAACTATTAGCCAGCGCCGGCGACGAAATTAACGAAGCCAAAGCAGAAGCTATTGTTAACGCTGATATTGAGCAAGTTGAAATACGTTCAGTACTTACTTGCGAAGCCAAAACCGGCTGCTGCGCCAAATGTTACGGACGCAACCTGGCAACAGGCCGCAAAGTACAAATGGGCGAGGCTGTAGGTGTTGTTGCTGCACAGTCAATTGGTGAGCCGGGTACACAGCTTACGCTACGTACCTTCCACGTAGGTGGTGCCGCATCTGCTTTAGCTACCCAATCTCGTATTGAGGCTAAATATGACGGTATACTTGAAATTGATGAGTTACGTGTGGTAGAAACTGCCGCTGACGAAAATGGTAAATCATCAGAAATCGTTATTGGCCGTTCAGCCGAGATGCGTATTGTTGACCCTAACACACAAGTTGTTTTAACAACTGCTAACATACCTTACGGTGCTAAAATTTACACCAAAAACGGCGTTACTGTTAAAAAAGGCGATTTGATTTGCGACTGGGATCCATACAATGCCGTTATCGTTTCTGAAAGCGTGGGTGTTATTAAATACGAAGATATCGAAGAAGGTATCACTTACCGCGAAGAGACTGACGAGCAAACAGGCTACAAAGAGAAAGTATTAATTGAGCGTAGGGATAAGACTAAGAACCCAACCATTATCGTTCTTTCTCCTAACAAAAAAGACATCCTTAAATCATACAGCATACCGGTTAGCTCACACATTATGACCAACAATGGTGATAAAGTTAAAGCTGGCGAGATTTTGGTAAAAATACCACGTACCTCTGGTAAACTGGGCGATATCACGGGTGGTCTTCTGCGTGTAACTGAGTTGTTCGAGGCTCGTAACCCATCTAACCCGGCCGTTGTGTCTGAAATTGATGGTGTAGCTTCTTTCGGCAAAATCAAACGTGGTAACCGCGAGATTATTATCGAATCGAAAACCGGCGAACGCCGTACATACTTAGTATCGTTAGCTAAACACATCCTGGTACAGGAAAATGACTTTGTAAAAGCAGGCCAGCCGTTATCGGATGGTGCTACTACCCCGTCAGACATCCTGTCTATCAAAGGCCCAACTAAGGTTCAGGAGTATTTAGTAAACGAAATTCAAGAGGTATACCGCTTACAAGGTGTGAAGATTAACGACAAACACTTTGAAGTAATTGTACGCCAAATGATGCGCAAGGTGTCTATTATAGACCCGGGCGATACTAAATTCCTTGAAGGGCAGATTGCCAACAAGATGGAGTTTAACGACGAGAATGACTGGATTTTTGACAAGAAAGTTATTACCGACGCCGGCGACTCTCAAACCTTGAAAGCAGGCCAAATTGTTAGCGCACGTAAACTACGCGATGAAAACTCGATGCTTAAACGCAAAGACATGCGCGAAGTTGAATCTCGCGATGCAGTTTCGGCTACATCTACCCAAATCCTACAAGGTATAACCCGTGCATCGTTGCAAACCGATAGCTTTATCTCGGCTGCATCGTTCCAGGAAACTACCAAGGTACTTAATGAGGCTGCCGTTCACGCTAAACAAGACGACTTACGCGGCTTGAAAGAGAACGTAATTGTAGGCCACTTAATACCTGCAGGTACAGGCCAACGCGATTTTGAAAACATCATAGTAGGTTCTAAAGAAGAATACGAACTATTGTTGTCATCTAAAAAAGCGCGCAACGCCGCCCCTATTGAAGACTAATCAGTAATTGATTATAAAAGTAAAAGCCCCCTGATGCAAATCAGGGGGCTTTTTTTGTTCCTATTATTTGACTCTCCCCCTGCGAAGGGGAGTACCTCGCCGTAGGCGAGGGGAGGGGTGGGGTGGGAGCATATGGCCACCTCCCCTTTCTTTATGATGCTTTCGCATCACAAATTCACTCCCCTCCTTGGCAGGAGTGGAGTTAAAAATACGCCCCTCCTCAACCCACTACTAATACTCTACCTGCAACGTAACGGTATACAGCCAAAAGGTACTGTCTTTCGATTTGTGCGTGCGCACCTGCATAACCTCATCGTGGTTGCCACTTATGTTATAGGTAATTTCTTCGCCATCATCCACTTTATCGGTAGCAACTGCTTCCCAGCCCTCACCAATAAAGTCTTGCAGCAGTTTTTGGTATTCGGCTTTATTGTCGGTGCCGTATTTTACCTGTATTAGCATTGCCCCGTCTAATACAAAAACCTCTACCAGGTTATTAGTGGCATGGTCTTTCTCTCCATACACAGGGTTTACAGTTTGAAAGCTGTAGTTTTTGCCATCATTATTGCTTCCATTATCGGTTGACCGGTACTCATATTTAGCACCTAAATATGTTTTAACACATTGGTAGTCGCTACAATCAGCCAGGTTATACATATCGTCAATAGTTAAAAAAGCGCCGGTAGGTGTACGAGTAGGGGTTTGTATAGGCACTTCTTTTTTAACAATAGGCGCGCTGCGCGTGGTGGTTACTGCTATATAATACAAAAACATGCCGGCACCCACTCTGCGCAATTGGGTTTCAAGTGTATAGCCGGGGTATTTTGTGCTGGCATAGTTCTGTAATTTGTAATCTTTAAAAGTAGCTGTATTGGTTTGCACATACCCCAACGATGTACCAAATACACCCATTAAATCATCGTACAGGCGTTTAGCATCGGTAGCAAATTCCATGCGGGTATAGGTTTCATTATCGGCAATGGCAATGCCGGCATAGTTTCCTGCATAAACTTCTCCATCAACCAATATACTATCCTTGCCGTAAAACCGAAGCAATTTTTCGGCCTTGCCGCTGGCGGCAGTGGTGTAGCTGTAAATAAAATTTTTGTCTTGGGCATCGTTCCTAAAGCAATCGGCAGTTTTGCATTTGGCATAATTCATAATTTCATATGCACTTAACTTTTGCGGCGCTGCGCCTGTTTTTTGCTTGGGCGGGGCAATTGCTTGCTTGGTAATAAATGCCCAGTTTGTTGGCATAGCAGGTGTTGTATTGCCAATAACCCTAATGCTAACAACGTATAGGTATAGGCCGGTGCTTTTGTCGCGCAGTTGCACTTCTAAACTATACTCAGGGTATTTGGTGCTATGGAAAGTATTTTCGGAGCCTCCACTAATGGTGCGTGTACTGTAAAAAACAAACTTGTTGGCGGCAAATTCGTCTATCATATCCTCATAAATAGCGGTATTGCTGGTGCCAAACGACATAAGCGATGCAGGGCTGTTTTTTAGTAAGTACGACGAAACATAGTTACCGCCGGTGCGGTACACATATAACGTACCCGATGCTTCTAAAGAGCTATCATCTAACGTAAATCCTGCCGAGGTAATTTCGCTATTAAAGCAGCTAAATGTAGTACAGCGGGCAAGCACCAGCATTTTGTATGGGTTAAAGGTTTGGGCAATTGCACAGGTACTAATTGCCAGCCATAGGGCGCAAAGCGCTGCTAATTTTTTCATCTAATAAAAATGTATTTGGGTAAGAAAAACTATGGAGAACCCAATAATACACCTTTATTTTTGATAAGAGGCAATCAAGTAATTAATTATCAGTTAGGTGTTTTGGTGGCAATAGTATGTTAAGCCACTTCAAACCCCGCTTTATTCATCAGCACAATACGCCAACCATCAGGGTCTTCAATAGTAATGCCGTGGGTTTGCCAGTAGCTGTTTTCGGGTTCAACAATAGGGTAGCCCATAGCGGTTAGGCGTAGAGCCATAGCATCGCTCTGGGCTTTGTCGGCAATGTAAAATACTAGCAAATTATCTTTAGTTGGGGCAGGGCAGGGGCTGCCACTGGCATGACTGGTAAACTCTAAATGAAAAGCAGCGCCGGGCAAGCCCAGCATTATTCCATCATAGCCATCATGCTCGCTAAAGCGGCCAATTTCTTTCAGTCCCAACCCTTCTTTATAAAAGCGGATAATCTCCTCCAGCTTATCGGTAGGGCGTGCTACACGCACCTGTGTAACCTGAAAATCAGCAGGCCATTTTTCTTCTTGCATACAGCAAACGTATAAATTTTTTGCTCCCCATCTCCTTTAGGAGAAGGGGTTGGGGGATGAGGTAATTTAATTCTATCTTTGCCCCAATCAATTTTTATGGCAGAATATAACTTAACAATGCCCAAAATGGGCGAAAGTGTGTTTGAAGCAACTATTATCAAGTGGCTTAAAAATGAGGGTGATGCTATTGAAATGGATGAACCCATTTTGGAGATAGCTACAGATAAAGTTGACTCGGAAATACCATCGCCGGTGGCGGGGATATTATCAAAAAAGCTTTTTAACGATGGCGACGTAATACAAGTAGGCGCTGCCATTGCTGTTATAAATACCGAAGGCGGAAGCGTTGGCGTAGCCGATGTTGCCGCTGCCGAACCGGCTGCTGTTGAGGCGGTACAAAATACCGTTGCTGCTGCCGTACAAACCGCTGCCCCTGCTGTTGTTGCCGAGGTTGGCGCATCGCCAAGCGGGCGTTTTTACTCGCCCTTGGTAAAAAGTATTGCCAAGCAGGAAAATGTTAGCATGGCCGAGCTGGAAGGCATTGCCGGTACTGGCAAAGATGGTCGCGTTACTAAAGACGATATTTTGGCGTATTTGCCAAACAGAAATAAAAATGGCGCTACAGCCAAATCTCAGACGCAAAGCAAACCTGCGGTGCAGCAAAATATTCAAGCACCGGCGTTATCAATGCAAGGTGGCGATGAGATAATAGAGATGGACCGTATGGGTAAACTTATTGCCGAACATATGGTAATGAGTAAGCACGTATCGCCGCACGTAACATCGTTTGTAGAGGCTGACGTTACTAACCTGGTACTATGGCGCGACAGGGTGAAGAAAGAATTTGAAAAACGCGAAGGCGAAAAAATAACGTTCACACCCATATTTATTGAGGCGGTATGCAAGGCTATTAAAGACTTTCCGATGATTAATATATCGGTTGATGGTACTAACATCATCATCCGCAAAAACATAAACATTGGCATGGCTGCGGCTTTGCCCAATGGCAACCTTATTGTGCCGGTTATTAAAAATGCCGACCGTATGAACCTTGTAGGCCTTACCAAAGCGGTAAATGATATGGCTAACCGCGCCCGCGCCGGTAAACTGGTGCCTGATGATATTGCAGGTGGTACGTATACCTTAACCAACGTAGGAACGTTTGGCAACGTATTGGGCACGCCCATCATAAACCAGCCGCAGGTGGCTATTATGGCTGTAGGTGCTATACGCAAAAAGCCTGCTGTAATTGAAACCCCAACAGGCGATGTTATTGCCATACGCCATATGATGTTCCTATCTCACAGCTACGACCACCGCGTGGTAAACGGCGCTCTTGGCGGCCAGTTTGTGCGCCGCGTAGCCGATTATTTAGAACAGTTTGATTTGAATAGGGAGATATAAAACCTTCATCAACGTCATCCCGTGCTTGACACGGGATCTCCTACGATGTTACCTATCCCTATCAGCACAGTCGGAGATCCCTGCTCCCGAAGCCTCGGGACACAGGGATGACGCTACATGCACCATTTTCTGCCAACTGTCAACCACCAACTACCAACCAATTTGCACAAAACAATAAAATACCTATCTTTGCACGCTAATTTTAAACCATAACATGGCTAAGAAGAACGAAAAGCTTAATGATGGCGCTATTGATGTAACTGCCACACTAGGCAACGCTGAGCACTTTATTGAGAAGAATAAAAAGGCCCTTGCTATTATTGTAGGCGGTATTGTATTAATTGTAGGTGGCTTTTTTGCGTACCAAAAATTTATTGCTGCCCCACGCGAGGAGGAAGCACAGAACGCATTGTTCCAAGCTCAATATTATTTTGAGCGCGACTCATTTAACCTGGCCCTTAATGGCGACGGCACTGCTGCCGGCTTTTTAGGTGTTATTGATGAGTTTGGCGGTACCGATGCGGCTAACTTGGCTGAACATTGTGCAGGTATTTGCTTGCTTAACACAGGTAAATATGACGAGGCTATTGAGCATTTGAAAGAATTCAGTTCAGACGATATTATTGTTGGCGCACAAAACCTAGGTTTGATTGGCGATGCTTACATGGAGAAAAACCAAGTAGACGAAGCGGTTGATTACTACAAAAAAGCAGCCGACAAAAGCGATAACAACTTTACCGCACCTATTTACTTAATGAAAGCTGCCGGTGCGCTTGAAGACCAAAAGAAATACAAAGAAGCGCTTGAACTTTACGAGCGTATTAAAAGCGATTACTACCAAACCCGCGAAGGACAAGAGTCTGAGAAGTTTATTGCCCGTGCTAAAATTTTGGGTGGCATACAGTAATCAACATACTATTTGATTGAAGAAAGCGGCTTTAGGGCCGCTTTTTTTATGCCTAAAAGAAATATACAACCATTTACCGCATAGGCTGTTTATTACATACCTTTGTCCACGTAG
>JANOCJ010000323.1:0-4914 GCA_031412115.1 Flavobacteriales bacterium | reverse complement strand
TCCAGCAGGCCCACAAGGCCCAGCAGGTAACGATGGTGTTGATGGTGCTCAAGGCCCAGCAGGTGCTGACGGTGCAGTTGGCCCTCAAGGTCCAGCCGGTGCTCAAGGCCCAGCGGGTGCCCAAGGCGCTCAAGGTATTCAAGGCCCAGCAGGTGCCCAAGGCCCAACAGGTGTAGGTACTCAAGGCCCAACAGGCCCAACAGGTGTAGGTAGCGGCATATTAGCCTCTGTTTTCCCAGTTGATAATACTAGCAAAGTAGCTACAGGCGGCTCAGCATATGCTGATTTGGCCAATACAACTGTAACATTTAATGCTCCTGCAGGTGTAAGCACTGTTTATGTAACATTCTCAGCAAGCGGCACAGTAGATTCTAACGCAGGTTTCCCAACAGCAGGCCAATTTGCAGGTTTCCGCACAGTAGTAAATGGTGTTGCAGGCCGTGGTAATATATGCACAGTAGGTGCTGCCGATTTTGATGACGTATTTGGTGTTGAAAGCACTAACGTATGGTCAACATCGTTTACCATTCCTGTTACTGTTAACCCAGGCGCATCTAATACTATTAAAATACAGTGGTCATTTGCTTCATTGTATACTAATACTATTTTATGTTCACCAACTGCTTCGCAAGAACACTTTAGGAGCCTAGTTGTATCATACTAATTACTATGAACAAGAAAATAATCCTTTCTCTTATTGTTTGTGGTTTTGCTGCTTTTCAAGCATCGGCCCAAACAACAGGAAATAGAACCGAAAAGCCGGTACAGCAAAGCACCGTAGGTGCAGGTGTAACCGGTAAAACCCCTGAGGCTGTTAAAAGCCGCGGCAATGTTACAGTACAAAGCCCGGATAATACACAGCAACCAGCAGTACAAGGTAAGGCCACTAGGCCTGTTACTACCGGTACTACTACTAATGCTGATGCTAATGCCCCCGGTGTATTTAGGACAACAGGTACGCCTGCTACCGGCACCAAAACAAAAAAGGCATCGCCTAACAACTAGTAAATAGCATACATTATATAAAGGGCAATCTGGAAACAGGTTGCCCTTTTTGTTTTTAGCAAAAACGTTGCGTAAAGGTTACAGTATGTTGATGCAACTGTTGCGACGCTTTCGATCAAAGTTCAGTCCTCAAAACATATTTAGGGCTATTTTATCGCGTTAAAAACGCTTAAAAACGTTGTTTTTTGATTGAAAAACTGAATAAAACAGCATTTTTTCACCCCAAAAAACACTTTTTTAGTGGGATAATAATGAACAATGAAAATGGTTGGTAGAAACCTATGGTATTGTTAAATGAAAACTATTGCGCGCGTTTAAGAACATAGTTTTTTGCAGGGCAATTTTATCACCCCAAAACATAGTTACAGTTGGTCGCGTTTCGACATGCTCAACGTGACCAACTAGGAACTTACAACTAAGAACTAGGAACTAAACCTTGTACAAAATATCCATATAGCGGTGTAGCAAATCGCTAACCATGCCACGGAAAGGAATAGAGGCCGCAAGGCCGTATACAGGCGCTAAACCGCCCTCGCTGGTGGGGTTTGCTTTTACCCATTCTACCGACTCTTTCAAATCGGCAATAAAACGCTCGGCAACGCCGGGCATGGTATGGCGCAGGGTAATGGCAATATGCACACACGATGGTTTGTGCAAACCGTTGATACTCCAATGTTTCTCAGCCATTTTATCCAACACGCGGTACACATCCATTTGTGGCGAGTTGGTTTTAAAGGCAATAACAAACAATGGGTTGCCAATAAGCTCCAGTTCAGGAATAGACTTAATGCCGTCTTTTATCTTATCGGCCGTTTCTAATATGGCTTTCGATGCTTTTAAGTAGCCCTCTTCGCCCATGCTTAACATGGTAGCCCAACAGGCGGCGCTAAGCGCACCGGCGCGGCTTCCGGCAAAAGTTGGCGAAAAATATAAGCCACCGGGCCAGTCGGCAATGGTAAAGTATTGGTAGTGGCGTAACTCTTCGGTACGGTAAAGTACTACTGATGTGCCTTTGGCGGCATAGCCGTACTTATGGGTATCGGCCGACATTGAGGTAACGCCCGGCAGGGTAAAATCAAACTTAGGTACGGGGTAGCCCAACTTGGCTGCCCAAGGCAATATAAAGCCACCTAAACAGCCGTCGGTATGAAAGCCAACACCTTTGCTGCGGGCTATCTCGCTTAGTTCTTCAATTGGGTCAACCAACCCATGCGGAAAAGCAGGGGCAGAGCCAATAGCAACTATAGTATTCTCAGTAAAAGCAGCGCGGTATTTTTCAATATCTACCGTCAAATCATCTTTCAATGGCACCTTCACCATTTTAATGTTGAAGTAGTGTGCGGCCTTATCAAACGCAGCATGTGCGGTAATAGGTATTACCATTTCGGGCTTGGTAATGCCTTTTTCTTCGCGGGCACGGTCGCGGTACGATTTCATGGCAAGCAAAATACTTTCTGTTCCGCCTGATGATACTGAGCCGCAAATTTTATCTGTTGTATTACCCGCGCCAAGCATATTTGCCGTCATGCTGATAATCTCGGCCTCGTACTTGTTTATACTTGGCCAAATATCGCTGTGCAGGGGGTTGCTTTGGCTGGTAAGCGCGTATACTTTATTCAAAAAATCAATATGTTCTTGGTCGCCATTGTATACCGAGCCCGATACAAAACCATCTTTCCAGCGGTCTTGTTCCTGGTCGGCCAGTTCCTGCATTTTGCGCAATACTTCCTCGCGACTGATACTGGCTGTAGGCAAAGCCGCATACGTGTCGTACTTGCCTTTGTAGGGCTTTAGCGATTTTTCCAAATCGGCGGTCAAACCATCGTATTGCTTTTCAATCTGCTTTTTAATGGCAGGAACAGATTTCATGCGTTTTTCTAAAAACTTAGATACGCCGGGACCCATCCAGCCTAACCGTTTGCTTACAAATTCTAATGTGCCGCTCATTTGGAATAAAATTAGATAAGGTGTAAAAATAAGTGTTTTGAAGTAACCGACATGCGATAATATTGTTTGAAGTTGAAAGAAATAAATTAAACAGTATCAGAGGTTTCTCCTAATGACCATTCATCCTTTTATGCGCTTTCTTATTGCGAGAATAATACCCCGTAAACTCAGCAAAGGCTTTGTCGTACAATGCAGTGTTGGCGGGGTTTGGGGTAAACTCTTTGCGGTAGCGGGCATTGGCTGCCACTTCTTCTACCGTTAGGTTTTTTAGGCCTATGGCCGCTAAATAAGCTGCGCCTTGCGAGTTTGCCATAACGGGGTTTTCCATTTGGCGTACGGGGCGATTAAATACATCAGCAATAATTTGGCACCAAAGTTCAGAGTTAGCGCCGCCACCAATAAGGTTTACGGCTTCGGCTTTGCGTTTCGAATTCTTCTCTACATACTGCAACAACCAGCGTCCATTCAGCGCTACGCCTTCCATTACGGCACGTATCATGTGGCGGCGGTCGTGGTTAAGCGACAGGTTAAAAAACGCTCCACGGGCATGGTGGTCTTCCACCGGGCTGCGCTCTCCGTATAAGTGTGGAATAAATATCAATCCATCACTACCGGCGGGGACTTCGGCCGCTAAGGTATTCATTACATCATAAAAATTTTCGGGTGGCCCATCGGGACTAAACCCGTCTTTACGGAACAGTACTTTATCGCGCAAAAACTGTATGCATGCCCCGGCACATTCCTGCTCATTTACCAACAAATACCGCCCCGGCAGTGCCGATGGCAAGGTGGCCATGTTATGATCCATATCCGTTTTTTTAAACGGCAGGTGGCATACCAACCAACTACTTGTTCCTATATAAAAGTGGGGTTTATAATCTTCTACCGCGCCCGAGCCTACGGCTGCGCTATGCAAATCGCCACAGCCGGCTACCACTAATGTTTTGGTGCTAAGGCCCATCTCTTCGGCAGCCTCGGCTGTTATGTTACCTATTACCGAGTTGGTAGGTATTAAATCGGGCAATTTGCTTTTGTCAATGCCAAAGGCTTTTATCAGCCCATCGTGGTATTTTACGTTTTTAATGTCGCGGTTATCGGTAACCCAATGTAGGGTAATGGTATCGTATGTAGCCGATATTTTGCCCGTTAACCGCGCCTGTAAATAATCCGAAGCCTCTAAAAATTTATAGGCTTTGTTGTATATATCGGGCTTTTCATTCTTTAAATACAGAATGTGGGCAATAGGATCTTTTCCGCTCTGGGCAGGCGCTCCGGCGGTGTATTTAATCCACTTTAGGGCTTTAAAAACGTTGTAGCCATTAACTTCAATACCACCGCCCATTACCTTTTTCACATAGTTAGCGCCACGGCTGTCCATCCAAATAATGGCGGGGTGTATATGCTTGCCTTTTTCGTCAACGGGTATGGTGCCGCTCCATTGCGTGGTGCAACTAACGGCCCAAATATCGTCTTTGTCAATTTTTGTTTTCTCCAGCAACCTGCCCAGCGCTTTTTTAATGGTCGATAGCCACTCGTCGGGGTCTTGCTCTGCGCCGCCGTTGGGCAACAGGTTAAGGGTGGTAAACTCAATTTCGTGGGCTATGTACTGGCCTTTGTCGGTAAACAAGCCCACTTTAGGGCCTGATGTGCCCAAATCTAACGTTACGATATAGCGTGACAATGTGTAAAGGTTTTGCGGTAAATATAGAAAATATACCTCACCCCGATCACGCCTTGGGGCGTGACCACCCCTCTCCATATTATGGAGAGGGGAACGTTCCTGACGCTAAACGTCAGGAACAAGGGGAGAGGTATTATATTTGCCCCGTATGCTGGCTTTTCCAAACGTAAAAATAAATTTAGGCTTAAATGTGGTAGCCAAGCGCGCCGACGGGTACCATACCTTGCAAAGTGTTTTCTACCCCGTAAAAGGCTTGTTTGATGTGTTGGAACTAACAACCC
>JANOCJ010000322.1:0-6461 GCA_031412115.1 Flavobacteriales bacterium | reverse complement strand
TGTTTTCCTATCTCAACAATTTCAATCAGCTTGGTAGGGTCGTTATCCAAGTCAACCATATTACCGGCCTCTTTAGCGGCTTGTGTGCCGCTGTTCATGGCTACGCCAACATCGGCCTGCGCAAGAGCAGGGGCATCGTTTGTACCATCGCCCATCATGGCTACCAGTTTGCCACCTTCTTGCTCTTTGCGTATGTACTGCATTTTATCTTCGGGCTTAGCCTCGGCAATAAAATCATCAACACCGGCTTTTTCAGCAATGAATTTTGCTGTTAGCGGATTATCGCCTGTTACCATTACTGTCTTCACACCCATTTTTCGCAAGCGCTCAAAACGCTCGCTAATGCCGGGTTTAATAATGTCTTGCAATTCAATTACACCAATGGCTATTTTATTTTCACTTACTACTAATGGCGTACCTCCTTTTGAGGATATTTCTTTAACTTTTTGAGCTATAAATTCAGGAAAGGTATTACCTGCATCCTCGGTAATTTTCATTATAGAATCGAAAGCGCCTTTGCGTATTTCGCGGCCATCATCCAATGTAATGCCCGATGAACGTGTTTCTGCGGTAAATTTTATAAACGTAGCGTTTTGTGTATCAAAGGTGCGCGTATCAATATTAGCTAATTCAACAATGCTTTTGCCTTCAGGCGTTTCATCAGCCAATGAACTTAACACCGCGCAATTGGTAAAATGCTCCATGCTAATATTTTCATTAGCATAAAAATGGGTTGCCTTGCGGTTGCCAATAGTAATTGTGCCTGTTTTATCAAGCAACAAAACATCAATATCTCCGGCAGTTTCAACAGCCTTGCCACTTTTGGTAATTACATTAGCGCGAAGTGCCCTGTCCATACCAGCTATGCCTATGGCCGAAAGCAAGCCCCCTATGGTAGTAGGAATAAGGCAAACAAACAGCGATATAAAGGCAGCAATGGTGATGGGCGTTTGGGCATAGTCGGCAAAGGGTTTAAGCGTTACGCATACTATTATAAAGATGATGGTAAAGGCCGCTAACAAAATAGTCAAGGCAATTTCATTAGGTGTTTTTTGGCGCGATGCCCCTTCAACCAGCGCAATCATTTTATCAAGAAACGATTCGCCGGGCTCGGCAGTTACCTGTACTTTTATTTTATCAGATAATACTTTGGTACCTCCGGTTACGCTGCTTTTATCGCCACCGGCTTCTCGTATTACAGGAGCCGATTCGCCTGTTATGGCAGATTCGTCAATACTGGCAAGCCCTTCTATAATTTCACCATCGGTTGCAATTAAGTCGCCTTCTTCGCAAATAAAAATATCGCCTTTTTTAAGTTGAGAACTGCTTACTGTTTTTATCTCTGTGCCAACTAAAACTTTAGCAGGTGTTTCTTCGCGAGTTTTGCGCAACGATTCGGCTTGCGCTTTGCCACGTGCTTCGGCTAATCCTTCAGCAAAATTGGCAAATAATAAGGTTGCAAAAAGGATAAGGAATATGGTTAAGTTGTATCCAAAGCTGCCTTGGTCTGTAGCACCCATTACTATGGCAATGCATACAATTAGCATAATTAATGTTCCAATCTCCACAGTAAACATTACCGGGTTGCGGTACATTATACGTGGGTTTAACTTAACGAAAGACTGTTTTAACGCCTCTTTCATCAATTGCCCATCAAATAACGATTTATTGGTATCTCTTTTCATTTTGTTTCTCTATTTGATGGTTAGCGCATACTAAAATATTCGGCCAAGGGGCCAAGTGTTAAAGCAGGAAAGAATGATAAGGCTGCAATAATGGCTATTACTGCCAACACTACTATTCCGAATATTGAGCTATCGGTTTTTAATGTACCCGCACTCTCGGGTATGTATTTTTTGTTAGCCAATAAACCGGCAATAGCTAATGGGCCAATAATTGGTATAAACCTGCCCATTAGTAATATTATACCAGTAGTTATGTTCCAAAATGGGTTATTATCGCCAAGGCCTTCAAAGCCGCTGCCATTGTTGGCAGCCGCCGATGTATTTTCATACAACATCTCTGAAAAACCATGGTAACCGGGATTGTTTAACCAACTGCCGGCTTGTTGCCCAACACCATCGGCATTGGCATACCACCAACCCATATCGGCATTATGGGCAACAAAATAGGCTCCCAAAGCTGTGAATGAAAGAATCAGCAATGGGTGAAAAATAGCTATAATAGCGGCAATTTTTACTTCGCGGGCTTCTACCTTTTTGCCCATAAATTCGGGGGTGCGGCCTACCATCAAGCCCGATATAAATACAGCTAAAATGATGAACACATAAAAATTTAATATACCAACACCGCAACCGCCGTAAAAAGCATTTGTCATCATAGATAACATTTGCATAGCGCCCGATACGGGCATGCTACTATCATGCATACTATTTACCGAACCCGTAGAAATAACCGTTGTAGCAATACTCCAATAGCCTGATGCGGCAGGGCCAAAGCGTGTTTCCTTGCCCTCCATAGCACCGGTAGTTTGGGCTATGTGCATTTTATCAATGGCAGGGCTGCCATTTATTTCGCTAATAACAGTAGGCACTGTCAACAATAAAAAGCCTGTTGTCATTACTCCAAAAATCATCCAGGCTAGTTTTTTGCGTTTTAGGTAAAAGCCCAAAGCAAAAACCATTGCAAATGGAATTATCATTTGCGCAAACATCTCTACCATATTGGTAAAGTAGTTGGGGTTTTCTAGCGGGTGGGCAGAGTTTGCACCAAAGTAACCACCGCCATTTGTACCTACGTGCTTAATAGCAACAAACGCTGCTACGGGGCCTGTAGATACCTGTGCAGTATCGCCTTGCAAAGTAGTTAGGGTTTGTTTTCCTTCCAATGTCATAGGTGTGCCGTTGAATAATAAAATAATAGCTATTACAATTGAAAGCGGCAATAATATACGGGTACAGCTTTTTACAAAATAGTTGTAGAAATTACCGATTGTTGAGGATGTACGCTCTTTCATTGCATTGAACAAAGCGGCACAAACCGACATGCCGGTAGCTGCACTTACAAACTGTAAAAACATTAAACCAACTACTTGCGATAGATACGAAACACCGGTTTCGCCGGAGTAGTGTTGTAGGTTACAGTTTACTAAAAAGGATATAGCGGTATTAAATGCTAAATCGGAGCTCATGCTGGGGTTGCCATCGGGGTTAAGGGGCAACCAACCTTGGTTCATTAATATAAACAGACATAAAAAGAACCATACAAAATTGATTGTGAGCATAGCATATAAATGCTGCTTCCAGTTCATCTCTTTTGTGGCATCAATGCCGCCTACACGAAATAGCAGTTTATCAATGGGGTTGAATATAAAATCCAACCAGGTTTTATCTCCGCCATATACTTTAGCAATGTATTTACCAAAGGGTATTGCAAGCAATACCGTAATGGCAAACATTACTACTACGCCTAAAATTTCTGTATTCATAATCAATTAATTTTATAGGTTAAACACCTTTACAATCGTGCATATGTTTATATTCTTCCTTAAGGTTTTTGGGCATTAAATCTGCCATTTCGCTTTGGGGTATGTAGAATAAATCAACCCAGTTGCTTACCGAATACACAAATACATTACTTACTGCATTTTTAATAGCAGGGGTTCCGTTTTTGTAAATCATACCGGCTAAATCAAAGCATTGCTTTATTGATTTTTTAGCATCATTTACCAGCAAAGCTTTTACATGCTGGGCCAATTGCTGCATTACAGCATATACTGTAAGGCTGCCGTTCTTTTCGAATTCAATACGGGCTTTTACCTCCGGTATCTGGCTTTGCACAAGCGTTATTACTTCTTTCTCGTTGTACATAGTGTTAAAATTTTTCAGGTTTGATGAGTACATAACATAAGTACCCAAATACTGCTAGTGAAATAATGAGTAGTGCTATCATGGTTATATTTTTTCGAAGAATTTAACGGCTGCAAAACATACCCCGAACAGGGCTAATGCAAGTGCTATAAGAAGGATGGTTATCATGGCTATCTCTATTTATGTACACGCTATGCCAAAGTATGAACCATTATCTCACAAAATATTGCACTTTAATGATTATGAGTGCATTAGCACAAAAATCAAAAAATAAGGCATTAAAAAACCCTTCCGTTTTGGAAGGGTGCATTTTCATTTTGGGGTGGTGGAGTTGTTAGAGTTTATACTCCTCAATTTTTCTATATAACGTAGTAAGGCCAATATTTAGCAGGCGGGCGGTTTCGGTTTTATTGCCTTTGGTATAGTTAAGTACCTTTTGAATATGTAATTTCTCAACACTAGATAAACTAAAGGCCGACATACCTTCGGTTTTGTTGGCTAAATGTTGCATCTCTAATGGTAGGCTGCTAATGGTAAGTTCATCACCATCGGTAAGAATAACGCAACGCTCAATTATATTTTTCAACTCGCGGATGTTGCCCGGCCAATCATAAGCATCCAGTTGTTGTATAAATTCCTTTGCGGGCTTTATTTTAGCGTTAACTTTAGCTGCGTATTGCTTGGTATAAAACTCAACAAAAAGTTTAATGTCTTTTTTCCGCTCGCGCAATGAAGGTAGTTGTATAAGAAAAACATTTAACCTATAGTACAAATCTGAACGAAAACGCCCCTCTTCGCTCTCTGTTTTTAAATCGCGGTTAGTAGCTGCTATAAGCCTAAAGTTAGATTTACTTGGGATAGTATCCCCAACTCTCATATACTCGCCGGTTTCAATTACGCGCAATAGTTTTGCCTGCAACTCTAATGGAAGTTCTCCTATTTCATCTAAAAATAATGTGCCACAATTAGCTTCTTCCAACAAGCCTTTTTTGTCTTTTAAAGCGCCGGTAAAAGCGCCCTGCTTATATCCAAACAATTCGCTTTCCAATAATTCTTTAGTAAATGCACTGCAATTAAGTGCTACAAAAGGTTTGTTAGTTCGACTACTTGCTTGGTGTATGGCTTGGGCAAATACTTCCTTACCTGTGCCTGTTTCGCCTAATAGCAATACGGTAGTATCATTGGGGGCTACTTTGGCAGCCAGTATTTTGGCTTCTATAATTTTGTCTGAAGTGCCAATAATACTATCAAATGAATATTTTTTACCCACCCTTTTTTCTAATTCAACTACCCGTTTTTGCAAGCTTGCCTTTTCCATTGCACGCTGCAAAAGTGGCACTACTTTATCATTGTCATCACCTTTGGTAAGATAATCAAAAGCACCATTTTTAATGGCTTGTACACCATCGGATATATTGCCGTAAGCAGTAAGTAATATAATCTCTGTAGTTGGGTAAAGTGTTTTTATTTTAGCGGTTAAATCAACCCCATTGCCGTCAGGGAGTTTAACATCACACAATATCACATCAAAGTTAGTTTTCTCCAGCTTTTTCATCCCTTCGGCACAGGTACCGGCTTCGGTAACTTCAAAGCCTTCAGACTTTACTATACGAGATAGCAACCCCCTCAGCTTTTCTTCATCGTCTATTATTAAGATTGTACCCATTGCAGGGCAAAATTAACCTATAAAAGATATACTCAACATAATCTACTAAATACAATGGTTAAAGAATAGCTTGAATTTGTTGCTTTACACGCACTTTGAATAGTTTATAAAGGCAATTAATAAAAAGCTTGGTAATGTTTCAGTTAAAATTCTTCGAGCTTAAAGATAATTTCAAAAATAGTAATCTTGATATAATTTAAAACCGGTTTATGTTTTATTGCCCTAGCTAATAATACTATTTGATGGCAGCGCAATAACTTATACTTTAGCTAAGTTAAATAAATAGCTATGAGTTACCCTTATCAAATTAGGTCGTTAAAAGCCTACCACCAAGCCTATGCGCAAAGTGTAGAGCAACCTGAAATTTTTTGGGCAAATATTGCAGATACCTTTACATGGAAGAAAAAATGGGACAATGTGTTGGACTGGAATTTTAAAGACCCTGATATTAGATGGTTTAGTGGAGGCAAATTAAACATTACTGAAAATTGCCTTGACAGGCATTTGGAAAAATATGGCAATACCCCGGCAATAATTTGGGAATCTAACGACCCTGAAGAGCACCACAGGGTACTTACCTATAAAGAGTTGCACTTTAAAGTTATGCAATTTGCCAGCGTACTAAAAAACAACGGTGTGCAAAAAGGCGACCGTGTTTGCATATACATGGGCATGATACCGGAATTAGCTATTGCAACACTGGCTTGCGCCCGCATTGGCGCCATACACTCGGTTATATTTGGCGGTTTTTCTGCACAGGCTATTGCAGACAGGCTAGATGATGCACAAGCAGAATTTATAATTACTTGCGACGGAGCCTACCGAGGTGCAAAAGACATTCCTTTAAAAAGTGTTATTGACGATGCTCTTGTTGGCAACCATAGTATTAAAAAAGTAATTGTGTGTACCCGCACCCGCACACCTGTTAGTATGATAAAGGGGCGCGATGTATGGTGGGAAGATGA
>JANOCJ010000321.1:0-4847 GCA_031412115.1 Flavobacteriales bacterium | reverse complement strand
TCAGATGGTTAGAGCGCAGGATTCATAACCCTGAGGTCACGAGTTCAACTCTCGTCCTCGCTACGAAATAAAAGCCCTGACAGACGTCGGGGCTTTTTAATGTTATGGCTACTGTCTATATACTGTACTCCAAACCTTTTGATAGGTTATACATTGGTATAACAGATAATTTGACCGAACGTATACTCTCTCATAATTTCTTAGCTACAAAAGGATATACCATTCGGTACCGTCCATGGATATTAGTTTATACAGAAGAATATCCAGATAAATTAGCTGCTTTAAAGCGGGAGAAAGAACTTAAAGGTGGAAAAGGGCGCGAATGGATTAGGAATGAAATTATAGCTAAGCTTTAGCGCAGGATTCATATCCGCCCTAGGCGGACACTGTCAACTCCCGTCCTCGCTACGAAATGAAAGCTCTTGGTAGACGCCAAGGGCTTTTTTGTTTCTAAATTTTTACCCTTTCTTCTTGCATTCATAAAAAAAATTCATAGTATTGACTTGGGCATATGCCCATATAAATACTACCATGGCAAAAAGCGAAGTAAAAACCAGTAAAGAGCAGTTAAAGCTTGAATACCCAATTAAGGCATCGCCTAAAATTATATACCCTATGCTGGTTACCCCCAGCGGCTTATCTGAGTGGTTTTGCGATGATGTAAATATCCGCAATGCCGAATATACTTTTCAGTGGGACGGTAGCCGCGAGAAAGCCAACCTGCTAGCCGGCAAAGAGAATGTGTTTGCCCGTTTTCATTGGCACGACGATGGCGACGAGCCTGTGTTTTTTGAATTTAACATTGAGGTTGATGAATTGACTAACGATGTAGCCCTTGTTATTACTGATTTTGTAGATAAAAGCGAAAAAGACAGCCGAGTATTGTATTGGGACAACCAAATACACAAACTTAAGCATGTACTGGGCAGCTAATCAATTCATAATTATCAGCACTTCGTATTATTCTAAATAATGCTCGTAGTCAAAATGCATAATGGGTTTCTCATTGTGCATTTTTGGTTTAAAGGGCAATCAAAACACACATTTAACGTTATCAATCTGAATTCTGTATTGTTAATTCTGCATTATAGTGCATTACCTTTGTGTCAATGATATTAAAAACGTATCAAAAACTTCTAATTAAGCAATACATAGGGCCTTTCGTCCTTACGTTTTTTATTTCCGTATTTGTGTTGCTTATGCAGTTTTTGTGGAAGTATATAGACGACTTGGTAGGAAAAGGCCTTCCGCCCGGCGTAGTGGCCGAGTTGTTGATGTATGCATCGTTTAGCTTGGTGCCTATGGCACTGCCGCTGGCCATCCTTTTATCATCGCTAATGACCTTTGGCAATATGGGCGAGCATTACGAACTGGTGGCCTTTAAAGCCGCAGGCATATCATTGCAGCGTGTTATGCGCCCGCTAATTGTAGTGTCGGCTTTTATTAGCGTGGGGGCATTTTTCTTTTCAAACAACGCCATGCCATTTGCCAACTTAAAAATGAAATCGTTGCTGTATGACGTAAGCCGCAGCAAGCCTACGCTAAATATTAAAGAGGGTATTTTTAATAATGATATTACAGGCTATAGTATTAGGGTAGGGAAGAAGTCGGAAGATGCAAAGGTGCTGAATGATATTATGGTGTACGACCAAACAGATGAAACCGGCAACACCACAGTAATTTTAGCCAAACGTGGCGAAATGGAGTTTACGCCCGATAAGCGTAAACTGATTTTAAAACTATTTGAGGGCAACACCTATGCCGAGGTAAAAAGCCGAAGCAAAAACGATGGAGCCGATTTTTACCGTTTTAACCGCCCCCGCGACCCATTCTCTCGCGAGAGTTTTAAGCGGATGGTAATTGTAATGAATATGGAAGACTTTGGGCTTAAACGCACCGACGAAAACCTGTTTAAAGACAATGCCCAAATGATGAACCTTACCCAGTTGCAGCAAACCAAAGATACCTTAGTGGCTGAATTAAACAGAGGCTTAGAGAATAATGCCCGCAACATACTACGCTCGGGCCGGTATGGGCAATACTTTTGGGAGAAGGATAGTAAACTAATTGTGCCAAATAAAATTACCGGCAAAAAAGATATACTGGAAGGCAAGAGCAAGCAAGAGAAGCAACACATTTATGAAACAGCCGCCAACCTTGCACGGTCGGCTAAGGCTATATCAGAAAATAATGTTGCCGATGCCGAGCAGATACAGAAAAACATAAACCGCCACGATGTAGAGTGGCAACGTAAATTCACTTTGTCGTTTGCCTGTTTGGTGCTGTTTTTTGTGGCGGCGCCGCTGGGGGCTATTATTCGCAAAGGCGGCTTAGGCTTGCCTATGGTAGTTGCGGTGGGTTTGTTTATCCTCTTTCACGTAATAAGCATTATGGGCGAAAAATTTGCCAAAGAGGGTGTTTTGTCTGCCTTTGAGGGCATGTGGCTGGCATCGGCATTATTGCTGCCACTGGGCATTTACCTTACTTACAAAGCCACTACCGACTCAGCCCTGTTTGATGCCGAGCGTTATGTTAAAATTTTCAGGAAACTGCAATCGCGCACGCCGTTGCGTGTGTTTGATAATTCTAATCAGCAATAAATGCGCATCCTTCAGCTATGCAATAAGCCCCCATTTCCTACGGTTGACGGAGGCACTATTGCCATGCATGCGCTTACCCAAGGCTTGATAGATGCAGGCCATACCGTTAAAGTTATTGCCATTGAAACCGATAAGCACCCCTTTAAACGCAGCCTTGCTATTGATGATTACATAAAGCAAACAGCTATTGAAACGGTACATATTGATACCAATATAAAACCGATGGAAGCCTTAAAGGCTGTATTAACGGGCAAGCTGTATATATTAGAACGATTCATATCTAAACAGGTTGAAACACTTTTAGAGAAAACCCTGCGCCAGCATGATTATGATTGTGTGCTGCTGGAAGGCTTATATGTAGCCCCTTATATTGAAACTATACGCCGCGCAAGCAAGGCAAAAATTATACTTCGCGCCCATAATATTGAATACCTTATTTGGCAGCGCGTACTATTCAATAGCCGCCACCCCTTGCGTTACATATACTTACAATTAATGGTTGCCCAACTAAAAAGGTATGAGGTAGCGGCTTTTACAAAGGTTGATGGCATTGCTGCCATATCGGCGGTTGATGAAAAATACATTAAGCAATTAGCGCCCGCAGCTAAAGTTACTGAGATACCACTAAGCACCACTTATAAACCTATTGAAGGGGTTGTGCCCGAGCCCAACAGCGTCTTCCATTTAGGTTCTATGGATTGGCAACCTAATTTAGAAGGCATTACCTGGTTTTTGAATGATGTATGGCCATTGGTGATAGAGCAAAACACCAATGCCAAGCTATACTTAGCCGGCCGCAATATGCCTAAGCATTTGTTTAGCTATGCTAATAAAAACATCAGCATTGAAGGTGCTATTGATAGCCCCGAAGCCTTTATGACCAGCAAGCAAATAATGGTAGTACCCTTGTTTAGCGGCAGCGGTGTAAGGGTGAAAATTATTGAAGGCATGGCCTTGGGCAAAGCTATTGTTGCCACACCTATGGCGGTTGAAGGGTTAACTGTTTCGCACAAAAAAAACAGTTACATAGCTGGTAATGGCGAGCAGTTTGTTGATGCTATTTTAGATTTGCTTTACAACCCTAATTTAACAGAACAGCTAGGCAAAAATGCTGCTGCTTATGTTGATGCACACCACTGCCCGGGTGTAGTTATAGAGAAGCTGGTGGGCTTTATAGAAAAAATTTAACGGCCTTTTGTCTGTTCGGCTTTGGCTTTAGCTTCACTGTCTTTCTTACGTACTTTTTTCTTTGCAATGCCCATTAAGCCGCGCTTAATAAATGAGCCTTTGCGGCCCACTTTGCTGCCTTTTAAAAAGCTATCAAAATACATTTTGGTATGTATGGCAGCAAACATTGCACAGGTGCGGTGTCCCAGTTTTTTATCTACCATAAGGGCTTTAATATTTTTAGCGCCCAGTTTTTTCATATTGGCTTGCGCTACCAAAGCATTTTCATACACCACCTGCTTATCTCCTTTGCAATAGCACATTTGCATAGGGGCGTTGGGTTTCCAGTTGGCTACGCTATTTTCGCGCAGGCGTTGTTTAAAAGGGTCGTTGGGGTTGTTTACGTAGCTGTAAACAAGGCTGTCAATCATAGCATCTTTAGGTATGCTGGGCATCATATCGTTAGTTTCAAACAGCGTATGCGTACCATCAAACATTGGGAATAGCGATGTGTCGTAAGGCGCTTTAAAAACCTTGTTTGGGTCTTGGTATATATTATACACACGGTTGTACGAGTAAATTAAATACGGCAAATAGCCCTGAAACGAATAGGGGTGAAACATCACCTCGCTTTGCACACCGTCCATATCATATGCGCCGCTCATTGGGGCCGATGCCAGTACGGTAAATTCATTGGCAAATTTCTCTTCAATTATTTTATGTAGCGACATGGCCGCATGCCCACCTTGCGAGTAGCCGGTAATAAATAAATCGGGACGAGTGGTTACGTTTATCGTTTTGTTGAATTCGCGCACGGCGCGTATCATATCAATAGATGCCTGCGCCTCGCTTTCGGCATGTAGGTACATGTGCATCCCTTCGCCTTTGCCCAGGCCAATATAATCGGGCATTATAACGGTATAGCCTGTTGTGCTGTAGCTGGTGCAAATGGCTTGCTCGCCATACAGTACGCCACTCTCCCTGTGTTTTTCAACCTGTGTGCCGTGGTGGTAAACAACTACCGGCAAATTGCCTTTTGCACCTTTGGGCACAAAGTACAAGCCCGAAGCCATTACCGCT
>JANOCJ010000320.1:0-15954 GCA_031412115.1 Flavobacteriales bacterium | reverse complement strand
TCCTTGTGCAGGCGGATGAGCCGTTCGACTTCTTGGATGTATTCTTTCAACCGCTCGTAGGCTTCTTCGTCCATTATAAATGGCCAGCCGCCTAAGTTTATATTTATTGTCTTATTCATGACTGTGTGTGCTTAGCTGTTTAATATGTGGTTTACTGTTTTTGATATGTCATCCCAAGCGGTTTTCAGCTGGTCTAACATGGCGTTACCTTCATCGGTAAGCTGGTAGTATTTGCGTGGCGGCCCCTCGGTCGACTCGACCCAACGGTGCTTTATGTAACCTTCATTTTTAAGCCTGGTAAGCAAAGGGTAAATAGTTCCTTCAACCACTATTATCTCTTTTTCTTTTAGCTTTTCTAAAATTACGTTTACATAGGCTTCCTCCTCTTTGCGCAAAACGGCCAGAACCAAAAGTTCAAGCAAACCTTTGCGCATTTGTGCTTTGGTGTTCTCTATGTTCATGTTGGCAAAACTACTAAAAGTTTTTTAGTACTATGCAATACATAGTACTAAATTTTAATACAATACTAAGTAAACTATTGATACTGTTTGAGAAAAATTTCAACTCTCTTTAAGATATATAGTTGTAATTCAGTCATTTTTCATTTTTAGTTTATCATTTTTCATTATAAAGCTACCTTTGCCGTTTTACAGGCAATGCATAAAAAGTTCCTCACCAATATATTCATCCTCATATTTCTTAACCTGCTGGTTAAGCCATTTTGGCTATTGGGTATAGACCGTATTGTGCAAGTAAAGGTGGGCCCGGCCGATTATGGCATGTATTACGCCCTGTTTAACGTTACCATCCTCTTCAACATCATCCTCGATTTTGGTATCACCAATTTCAACAACAAAAACATAGCGCAAAACAACCATTTGCTAAACAAGCACCTTAGCAGCATATTGCTTATTAAGGGCATGTTGATGATTGCGTACTTTATAATAATGATAGGCTCGGCGTTGATACTGGGCTATCGTGGCTACGAGTTGGGATTGTTGGCGGTGCTTGGCTTCAATATGTTTTTAAACTACTTTATTTTATACCTGCGGAGTAATTTGGCAGGCTTGCATTTGTTTAAAACCGATAGTGTTATCTCGGTCCTCGACCGTTCGTTAATGATATTATTCTGCGGCATATTACTATGGAGTGATAAGACCGCCGATAGTTTTGACATTGAATGGTTTGTAGGTATACAAACGCTATGCTATGTAATTACGGCGCTGGTTACTTTTATTATTGTAATGAATAAGGCATCGTTTAAAAAGCTGCGCTGGAATGTGCCTTTCTTTATGATGGTACTGCGCAAAAGCTTTCCCTTTGCCATTTTGGTATTGCTGATGACCTTTTACAACCGCGTAGATGCGGTTATGATTGAACGCCTTTTACCGGCTGGCGATGGCGAATTTAGCGGCGATGTGCAATCGGGTATATACGCATCATCGTACCGCTTATTAGATGCTGCGAATATGATTGCCTTTTTATTTGCGGCTATACTGCTACCCATGTTTGCCCGCATGATAAAACATAAGGAAAATGTAGAAGAACTGGTAAAAATATCGGCTATGCTGTTGCTGGCCCCGGCGGTAATTGCAGCAGGTGTTTGCTTTTTTTACAGCCACCAAATTATGGAGTTGCTGTATGGCAAACTCTTCATCGACCATCCCGGGTATTTAGTAGAATCGGCCGCTATTTTTAGAGTGCTTATGCTGTGCTTTGTTGCAGCATCATCTACCTACATTTTTGGCACCTTGTTAACCGCCAACGGCAGCCTACGCCAGCTAAACATGATGGCCTTGGGCGGCATTGTATTAAACATAGGCATGAACTGGTATTTAATACCACGCCACTATGCTTACGGCTCGGCCATATCAAGCCTGGCAACACAGTTTATACTAGCTGGGGTGCAAATGCTAATGGCGGTGGTTATTTTTAAAATGCGCATTAATTACAGCCTGCTAATTCGCTTTGCCATCTTTGTAGTATCGGTAGGTTTGCTGTCCTATTTCTCGCGCACACTAACATCAGAGTGGATGTTTAACTTTGGTGTAGCCGTTGCAGGTTCGGGCGTAATGGTATTTGCCACAGGGCTAATAAACATACGCAAAGTAATTGGCTTGTTTATGAATAAGGCGTAACGAATGAAAAAGCTTTAATCGCCCTGCGCTATGCCCTTTATTTGCTCTAAAATACTATCCCAGCCACCCGCAGCTACGGCTTCTTCGTAGCGCTTTTCGCCTTCGGCTACTTTAGTATAATCGCCTTGGGTAACGGTCAGTTCGGTTTCGCCTTTGCGGTCTTCTAAAGTATAGGTAACGGTTAAATAATTTTCAGGCACATCGGCCATTGCAGTGTTGCTTGGGTCAATAGTGGTATAAGCCAGATAGCTGCCGTGTTTAATGGCTACAATAGTGCCTTTTACAAATACCATCGGCTTTCCATCCAATTCGCCGCGCCAAAGCAACTCATCGCCCACCTGCCAGTTAGAAACCGTTTCGCAACCAAACATATATTTCTTTGTTTGTTCAGGGTTAACCAACACATCCCAAACGGTAGCCATGGGTGCGCTTATCAGTATAATATTTTTTACAATCAGTTCGTTTGCCATAATGGGCGCAAGTTAGTTGTTTTTAAGCCTTTCCTCCTGCCCGTTCTGGGATCCTCACAAATGGGGTACTTAAATAGATATATTTGCACTAAATACACACACCATGTTAAACGACAATAAATCGCGCCGCGTAGCGGTAGTAGGCTACAACCGCATCCCTTTTGCCCGCAACAATTCAGCTTATGCCGAAGCTTCTATACAGGATATGACGGTGGCGGCCCTTAACGGATTAGTTGAACGCTACAAATTGCAAGGCGAACTGTTGGGCGAAGTGGCCGGTGGTGCTGTCATCAAATCGAGCCTTGATTTAAACCTGATGCGCGAGTGTGTATTAAGTACTGCGTTGGATAAAAATACCCCCGCATGCGATATACAACAAGCTTGCGATACGGGCTTGGAATCGGCCATGTACATTGCCAATAAAATATCGCTGGGGCAGATAGATGTGGGCATTGCCGGAGGAGTAGATTCTACGAGCAATGTACCGTTGTTGTTTGGCGAGAAAATCCGCAAGATATTTTTACGTGCGCGCCGCGCCAAAACTACCGGCGATAGGCTGAAGCAACTGATAAAAATTCGCCTGAAAGATTTTACACCCGTGCCACCGGCAAATGAGGAACCCCGCACGGGTTTATCAATGGGTGGCCATACCGAAATTACCGCTAAATACTACGGCATATCGCGCGAAGCACAAGACCAATTGGCGTATGAAAGCCATATAAAAATGGCCAAGGCGTATGAAGAAGGATTTTTTGATGATATGATAACGCCCTACTTGGGTTTGAACCGTGATAATAATTTGCGTGTTGACACCTCATTAGAAAAATTAGCCAAGCTAAAACCGGCGTTTGACAAGGTAAACGGAACCATGACGGCGGGTAACTCTACCCCGCTTACCGACGGTGCATCGTGCGTATTATTAGCCAGCGAAGAGTGGGCCAAAGAACATAACCTTCCTGTATTAGCCTACATCAGCTTTGCTGAATTGGCGGCTATTGAATATGTAGAGAACAAGCACAACTTGTTGCTATCGCCCATATACGCATCTACCCGCATGCTTAAAAAAGCAGGGCTTACTTTGCAAGATTTTGATTTTTACGAAATACATGAAGCCTTTGCCGCGCAGGTATTAGCCACACTTAAAATATGGGAAAGCGCCGAACTAATGAAAACCTTTGGATTTGATACCCCATTGGGCGCCATAGACCGTAGCAAGCTAAACGTAAAAGGCAGTAGCCTTGCCGCAGCGCACCCTTTTGCCGCTACTGGCGGCCGCATTATTGGCACCATGGCCAAACTGCTTAACGAAAAAGGCAGCGGCCGTGGGTTTATATCCGTATGTGCAGCCGGCGGACAGGGCATTACCATGATAATGGAGAAGTAACCCTTCTTGTAAACAAAATGTTGTTTTTCAGGCTTTAAATAGCATGCAAAATACCCGCCTTAATGCATTCCTCCCACTGCTGTATTTGGTATGGTCAGACGACTTGCTAACGCAGAAAGAGTTTACCACGATACACGCATTTATTAATAGCCAAACATGGCTTACAGCCGAAGAGCAGCAACAGTTGCTGGCTTATATTGATATTACCACTCCCCCATCGCGCAAGCAACTTATTGATTGGAAAACTACCGTTGTTGAACAACTTGCGTCGAAGCAAGAAACAAAATCGCTGTATGCCCTTACGTTAGCATTAGCTAATAACGATAGAGATGTAAGCGCCCATAAATCGGCTTTTATAAAACTGGAAAACGATTTAGGGATTTTGGGTGAAGAAGCCTTGAATACGTTTAAGTCGGCGATAAATAATTACACCTCAAACTACCAAACAAAAAGTAGCTTTAACGTTGCAAAACTAACTGCGTTGTTAGATGGCGAAGATGCGGCAATTATCAATAAAATTAAGGCTATAATCAGCAGGCCGGAATTTGTTTACGAAACATCAACCAACACCAATGTGTACCGCGAAAAAGTATATGAATGGTGTAAAATTTTAGCTAACGAAAACATTGGCAACTTAGCTTACCCTAAGCAACACGGCGGTGCAGAAAACTATAGCGGTTATTTTGCAGCAATGGAAGCACTTAGCTACCACGATTTAAGTTTGGTAATTAAGTTCGGCGTACAGTTTGGTTTATGGGGCTTAAGTGTGCAAATGCTGGGTACTGAAAAGCACTCTGCAAAGTATTTGAAAGACATTGGCTCGCTAAAGTTGCCCGGTTGTTTTGCCATGACGGAAACGCACCATGGCTCTAACGTAAACGGGTTGGAAACTACGGCCACTTACAACCACGCCAACCAAACATTTACCATACAAACGCCGCACAAAAATGCGCAGAAGGAATACATTGGCAACGCCGTCAAACATGGGCAAATGGCTACCGTTTTTGCTAAGCTTATTATTGACGAAAAAGATTATGGCGTAAACGCATTTATAGTGCCGCTACGCGATACAGAAGGCGAAACATTGCCCAGCATAACCATTGGCGATTGCGGCCTTAAAATGGGCCTTAATGGCGTTGATAATGGCACGATAAGCTTTAATAATGTAGTTATCCCTAAAGAAAATATGTTGGACCGCTTTGCATTGGTAAATGATAAAGGCGAGTTTGAAAGCCCCATACCCAGCGATAATCGTCGCTTTTTTACCATGTTGGGTACATTAGTGGGCGGCCGTATTGGCATTCCGCGTTCGGCATTATCGGCCGCTAAATCGGGCTTGGCAATAACCATAAAATACAGCGACCAACGCAGGCAGTTTGGCCCCGACGGTGGGTCGGAAGTGCCCATTTTAAACTACCGTATGCACCAACGTAGGTTAATGCCTTTGTTAGCCAAAACCTATGCGCTGCATTTTGCATTGCGCTATGTAACCAACCGTTTTTTAACAAAAACAGAAGAAGAAGCACAAGAAATTGAAGCGTTGGCCGCCGGAATGAAAGCCTATACCACATGGGCCACGCGCGATGCATTGCAAGAATGCCGCGAGGCTTGTGGCGGCAAAGGCTACCTATCAGAAAACCGGATTGATGCACTAAAAAACGACACCGAAATTTATACCACATTTGAGGGTGACAACACGGTACTGATGTTGTTGGTAGCCAAAAATAGGCTATCGGTATTTAGAAAACAGTTTGGCAAGATGGATGCTAAAGGCATTATTAACTATGTGTTGGAGAATGTAAATACGGCTATTACGGAGAAGAACCCCATTACTACTCGCCAAACCGGTGAAGCGCATATTTTAGATGCGAACTTTCACCTGCAGGCTTTTGAACACCGCGAAAAAACAACCCTTGCAGCGGCAGCCAAACGCCTTAAAAAACTTATTGATGATGGAATGGATGCGTATGATGCCTTTAATGTAACCCAACACCAAATGGTAGATGTAGCCCAAGCTTATTTGGAACGTGTGGTGCTGGAACAGTTTAACAAAGCCATTAGCCAGGTGTCTGTTGCTGATAGTAAATCTGTTTTACTAAAATTATCTCAGCTATATGCCCTATCGCAACTAGACAAAAATAAAAGCTGGTATTTAGAAGATGGCTACATGGAATCAGCAAAAACCAAAGCCATACGCAAACAGGTAAACCAACTGTGTTGGGAGATAAGGAAAGATGCTGTACCCTTGGTAGATGCATTTGCTATTCCGCCCCAATGCCTTGCAGCACCTATAGTAAAAGGATTTTAGCTACCGAGGCAATAGTACATTTTATCTAAATAGTAAATTCATTTTACTATACATCTGCCTAAAAATAAAAAAGGGCCGGCAAATATTGCCGACCCTTTTTACAACTAACTAAATTGTGCGTGGTAATTTATTCTTTACTGCGGTTTTTTGATGGTTTTTTATCTGCGCCTTCTGCAATGGTATATACCGCATTTTTGTGGTTAACATTTATTGATTGTTGTGCTTTTATATTTGCTTTTTCTACATTTTGGTTAGTATCACCAACCGGTGCAGCCGATGGGGCGGCAGTAGCAGTAGCGCCACCGCCAACTACAGTAGTGGCAGGCTGTCCATACAATTCAGGGCTTAAGTAAGTGCCTTGCTCAGCACCGGTTTTAACTTGCTCGGCAACAAAACCATGTGCTTTGCTATAAGCATCGTTACGGGTTGCAGTTACCTGCCAGCTAACTTTAATATTCGGTTTATCAGTTTTAATAGTAAAGCTATTGCCGCGTACCTCGCTGCTAACAATTACTTGTGCAAACTCGCCACCAATAACAGTTAGCTGATATTTGATGTTAGTGTTAATCGCATCAAAATAAGCAGGCAAAGTAACAATTGCATTACCATTAACATCGGTTACAATGTTGCCGTTGTAAACGTTTTGGGCTTCGGGCGCTTCTACGCAATAGTGTACTAAGTATTTATTTGCAGGGTCTAGCGGGTGGTCAATTTTAAAGCTTTTTGCACCAGCTACATTCATATCGCCGGTAACGGTAAGGTTGCCAACTACGCGGGTACTTCCTTCAAAATAACCGGCATAATCGTTAGCATCGCTGCCATTTACTTTGCCATATACACCGGCATTAACGCCGCTGCCACCGCCATTGCTAATACCCATTACACCAATAGAGTTTGAAGAACCTCCACTTGATTCGCCTAAAACACCAATACCGTTTTGCGAGCCCGATGAAGTAGATGAACCCACCATACCATACGATGCTTCTGCCGTGTTATTACTCTCGCGGCTATGCATGGCTGCAGCCTCAGTAGTGTATCCACCTAAATTGCTAACGCTACCGCTACCGCTGCTATAGCTAAGTGCTGATTTTACGCCATACGCACCTGCATAGGTAGTAAAGTTGCCCGCCATATTGGTGTACAAGCCGGCGCTACCGGTATTTACACCTGCGGTAATGCTCATACCAATATTGGTAACACCTGCACCACTACCCGAAACGGTACCAAAATACCCATAGTTGATGGAATTTGCCCCACCGGTTATAACTACACTGGCGCCTTTGCTGGTGCTAGTGCCGGTAGCGGTAATTACAAAGTCCATACCGGTGTTGTATAAGGTATTGTTGCCGCCGGTAATGTTGCCTAAAAAGGCTACGTTGGTTTGTTGCGCACCACCGGTTGCCTTTATAATGGTGGTAGACCCATAGTTGTATGAGTTGGTAGACTTGGCGTTAAGAATATTGTACTCGCCATAATTTAGGTTAGTACCTGTATTATCGTTCAGCTCATTATAAAGGCCGTATGAAGTATCGGCATCGTATATCTGATTGCGGAAACCATAGCTTTTGCGGCCATTGTACACTTGGTTACGAAAACCATGGTTTAAGCCGGTACCGCCTTCTACATAAGTTCTAAAGCCATAGTACGTTTGGCTGCCGGTTGGCATAACCTCGGCATAGGCACCAATATAACCTGCGGTAAGGTAGGCACCGTAGCCATACCAGTCGTTAGAAATAGCCGAACCGTTAAAGGCAATAATATCTTTATTTGCTTTAGTGCCGGTAAAGTTTGCGTACACAATATCGCTGGTTCCGCTTAGTAATTTTTGCTCAAAATACGCTACGTGGTCTATGTTGGTAGATAATACGTGTAGCTTAGAATTACTGTGTAGGTTAGTACCAATACCTACCGATTTTTTAGAATTAATTAAACGCATTATCTCTGTAGAATTGGTGCGGAAGGTAAGGTCTTCCAAATCGGTTGTTCCAATAAATTGGGTACCCGAACCTGCACCTGCATTACCATTTAATAACCATGCCTGGCCTGCTCCCTCGCCGGCAGGGCCGGTAGCACCCGCAGCACCTGTTGCCCCTGCAACCCCTTGCGGGCCGGTTGGGCCTGCTGTGCCAATACCGGTTGGGCCTTGTAAGCCTTGCGGGCCTGTTGCACCATCAGCTCCATCTGCTCCATCGTTACCCGCTACACCTTGGATACCCTGTAAGCCTTGAGGGCCTTGCGCTCCTTGTGCCCCTGCAGTGCCTTGTGGACCTGTTGCGCCATTAGCGCCGTCTGCTCCATCATTACCACGGGCTCCGGCAGCACCTTGTGGGCCGGTTGCTCCTTGAGCACCTGCATTACCTTGTGCACCTTGAGGGCCGGTTGCGCCTGCTGGGCCTTGAGGGCCTTGTGCGCCATCAGCACCGTCATTTCCTGCTATACCTTGCGGGCCGGTTGCTCCCGCAGGGCCTTGAGCGCCGTCTCCTCCATCAACACCGGCTGCGCCTTGTGCGCCGGTTGCGCCATCAGTGCCATTAGCTCCTTGCGGACCAGTTGGACCTGTTTCTCCTTGCGGTCCTGTTGGGCCAACCTCACCCTGAGGGCCTGTTGGGCCGGGATCGCCGGCGCGGGTATCAATTTCGCCCATTACTGATGGGTCGGCTAAGCGGCCGGCAACAAAAGCATACGGCACCGAGTACGGAATCATTATACCCATAGGTATAAAGCCTTCGCCTTTATCAACCTCTATTTTAATGTATTGATTGGTTAAGTGCCAAGGTATAGATAGTAAATTATCTTGCAAACCACCTACATGTTTTCCTTTGCCAATTATCAAATTGATAAGGCCGAAGCGGTTGGTTTGAATTTTACCATGAACCTCTACATACTCAACAGTAGGTATAAGCGTATCTGAAAGAATAGATACTTTAACAGATATTTCCTGGTTGGCCAGCACGTCGCCTGTAGCGTTGCGTACTATAGCCTGGTAGTTAAATCCGTTGGGGGGGGCAATTTGTGCTTGTAGCTTTTGGCCTGAAAAAAGCAGTAAACCAAGGCATATTAATAGTAGAAGTTTTTTCATAAACAGAAATTTTGGGTTAAACCTAACTGCATTACAAAGGTCGGCTATGGCGCAGGCCATTGCCCGAGGTGCTATGCAACTACATTACCGTTGTAAGTTTTAACTTCCGTTTTATGTTTTACTACGTGCTGCAAGCAAAACAACACCATGCAAGATTTTTGCTGCTTATTGCCTGCATTGCCCAACAACATCAACTATGTTAGTATTAGCCATTTTTAGCACTTGTTAAACAGGATATATCCTTTACAGCCCAAAAGGGCGCAGCGTGATGTAGGCATAAAAAAAATGCCCCGCATTGTGCGAAGCATTTTCATTTGGTGGTCTCGACAGGAATCGAACCTGTATCAAAAGTTTAGGAAACTTCTATTCTATCCATTGAACTACGAGACCGAATTGGCGGCAAAGATAATATAAAGTATTTATACCGAATGTGCAATTTTTAGCCCGTTACGCAGCTAACGTACAATAAGCTTTAGGCATTATATTGCTCATGCTTAAAGCTTATAAGCATAAAAAGTGGCTTTTATATTTCCTGCGGTGCTTGTCTGCTGACAGCATTACTTTTTTTTGCAAGCCCCCTGTTTTTCTACAGACAGGCCGCGCCGCTGGCGCTTAATAGGCCGCACAGATTAAACGGGAATATAAGGCGCAAGCAGGATGGGCCTTCATTTCGAGACGGGCACCTGCAAGGAAAGTGAACGTCATGCCGCAGGCATGAAAGCGCGCGCTGTTTGAAGTCCCGCAAAGCGGGACAAGTTTACGCGGTTTAGTGAACGCCCCGTAGCAGGTCGGTGAGAAATGACAGTCCTTGATTTTTTGCTTACTTTTTTATCAAGAAACGAAGTTCATTCACACAAATAAAAATCATTTATATAGTGAACTAAAAAAGTAAGGTCGTCGGCAGACAAGCGCCGCAGGCAATGAAATCCATGTATTTATCTATACCCCCCTCTCCTTATCAAGGTAGCTTTGTACTACATCAATAGCGTTGGTAATAACATCGCTTAATGCTACTATATAAGTGCCCGGCTTGGCTAGTGTAAAGGCATGTTTCAAAGCCTCCACTTCTTTCGGTACATACTCGTACGATTGGTTAGGGTTAACAGCGTGTATGCCTTCTACCAACAGTTTTACAATATCATCGGCTTCTCGGCCGCGCAAAAACTTATCCTGACGGATGATGATATGGTCAAACATCTCGGCCGATATGCTACCCAGCTTGCGGATGTCCTCATCGCGCCTGTCGCCGGTGCCGGTTATAATGCCGATTTTTGATGGTGATTCTATGGTAGATAAAAACTCTTTAATGCCTTTAAAACCCTCGGGGTTGTGGGCAAAATCAATCAGCACTTTATAGTCTTTAAAGTCGAATATATTCATACGCCCCGGCGTTTGTGCCGCCGACGGGATGAAGGTGCCTAAGCTGGTGCGTATATCTTCAACCGCAAAACCATATACGTATGATGCCAGCGTAGCCGCAAGCACATTGCTAATCATAAATTTTACAGTGCCACCAAAGGTAAGCGGCACACTGCTGGCTTTTTCTACCCTAAACTTCCACTCGCCTTTTTTAATGGTGATGTAGCCGTTTTCGTAAATAGCCGCAATACCGCCTTTTTTGCAATGCTCAACAATTACAGGGTTGTTCTCATCTAAGCTAAAATAAGCCACATTACAATCAACCGATTTGGCAATGCCTACGGTATATTGGTTATCGGCATTAAGCACCGCATAGCCATTCTTTTTAACGCTTTTGGCAACTACGGCTTTTACGTTAGCCATATCCTTAAGCGTGTGTATGTCCGAAAGGCCCATATGGTCTTCCTGAATGTTGGTTACTACAGCTACATCGCACGTACTAAAGCCAAGGCCTGCACGCAGAATTCCGCCACGGGCGGTTTCCAACACGGCAAATTCAACGGTTGGGTCTTTCAATACAAATTCGGCACTCATAGGGCCGGTAGTATCGCCTTTGGTAAGCATGGTGTTTTGCACATAAATACCGTCGCTGGTGGTAAAGCCCACCCTATGCCCGTTGTTTTTTACAATGTGCGCAATAAGTCGGGTAGTAGTGGTTTTTCCGTTGGTGCCCGTAACCGCAATAATGGGTATGCGGCACGATTTGCCCGTAGGGTACAACATATCAATAACCGGCGCAGCTACGTTGCGCGGCAGGCCTTTGGCAGGCGCTAAGTGCATACGGAAACCCGGTGCGGCGTTAACCTCCAGCACAACACCGCCTGTTTTATTCAGCGGTTCGCTTAGGTTTTCGGCCATAATATCAATGCCGCAAAGGTCTAGCCCTATAACGCGCGATATACGCTCGCAGATAAAAATATTATCGGGGTGCACCATATCAGTAACATCGGTAGATGTGCCGCCCGTGCTAAGGTTTGCAGTGCCTTTTAGGTAACATTTTACGTCAACATCCAACACGGTTTCCAGCGTTAAATTTTGCTTAGCCAGTTGGTCTAATGTTTCTTTATCAATGCTAATTTCGGTTAGCACATTTTCATGCCCATAGCCGCGGCGTGGGTCAAGGTTTTCAATAATAATTAGTTGCTCTATTGTAGAAATTCCATCGCCCACAACATGCGCAGGCTCGCGCAGGGCGGCAGCAATAAAGCGGTTGTTTATTACCAGTACCCTAAAATCGTACCCGGTAATAAATTTCTCTACTATAATTTTGCGCGAATATTTTTTAGCGTGGGCATACGCTTCGCGTGCTTCCTCAGCGGTTTTTACGTTGATGGATGCGCCTTTGCCGTGGTTACCATCCAGCGGTTTAAACACTAAAGGAAAACCCACTTTGCTAATTACTTCATCAACTTCTTCTTCGCGAGAGATGCACATGCCTTTGGCAACGGGTATGGCGGCCTCTTGCAACATGCGTTTGGTTTCGTCTTTATTACTGGCTAAATCAACTGCTATAGAGCTGGTACGATCGGTCATAGTAGCGCGAAAGCGTACCTGGTTTACACCATAACCCAACTGCACCAACGACTGCCCGTTTAAGCGGATATAGGGTATATTGCGGGCAATGGCCTCGTCAACAATAGAGCCTGTACTTGGGCCAAAACGTGTTTTTTCGCGCAGCTTGCGCATTTCAATAATATCGGCATCCAAATCATACGGCTCATTGGCAATAAGCGCCTCTGCAATGCTTACCGATGCTTTGGCAGCGTAGTTGCCTACGCTTTCTTCCATATAGGAGAATACCACGTTGTATACGCCCGGCGCGCCAGAACCACGGGTGCGGCCAAAGCCACATTCCATACCGGCAAGGGTTTGTATCTCTAACGCTATATGCTCTATTACATGGCCCATCCAAGTACCCTCGTCTACCCGCTCAAAAAAGCCGCCCTCGTGGTTTTTAGAGCAGCGGTGCGATTTCATAGACGGAAAAGCTGCACGCAAACGTTCACCAAAACCATCTATTTTATTGGTTGGACGTTCTTCCATCTCCTCCAAATCCAACTTCATCACAATCAGTTTTTTGCGGTAGTTAGACCAGTAGTTAGGGCCTCTCAGCGTTTTTATCTCTATAATTTTCATGCAGCTATTTAATGTATAAGGCTTTTTATGTTGTGTGAAGTAAACACAATACTGTTTAAAATAACGGGTAATTGTGCAAATCCAAAGTTAAATTATAATAGCATTTACGGTAAATTTGCGTTAAAATAAATACATCATGGTTGTTCCGAAGGGAAAGTTGATAATTATTGGGGGTGCAATTCAAACCGGAAGTTTTGCCGAAGAGGAGTTTGATTTACCAAATAACCTGAACTTTTTTGAGCGTGGTATTTTAAAGCGCATCACGCTGGAATCGACCAAGGGCAAGGATTCGCGCATTGAAATCATCACTACGGCATCTAACATTCCGGAAAAAGTAGGCGAAGAATATGTGCGTGCTTACACCCAACTGGAGGTAACCAATATAGGTGTACTTAACATTAAGACCCGCGAAGAAGCCAACGCCCCCGAAAGCATTGAGCGCCTTAAAAAAGCCGATGTTTTGGTGTTTACCGGCGGCGACCAACTGCGCATTTCTTCTATTTTCGGCGGAACGGAGTTTCACCACGTAATGTTGGATAAGTACGAAAACGATACCATTGTTATTGCGGGCACATCGGCAGGGGCCGCTGCCAGCTCTAACAACATGATATACCAAGGCAGCAGCCGCGAGGCTTTGCATAAAGGCGAAGTGAAAATTACAGGAGGCTTGGGCTTTATTAATAATGTGGTAATAGATACACATTTTGTAGAGCGCGGGCGCATTGGCCGATTGATGTATGCCTGTGCCAGCAACCCCATAAACCTTGGCATTGGCCTTGGCGAAGACACAGGCCTTGTTATTACCGAAGGCAAAAACATGGAGGCCATAGGTTCGGGCCTTATAATTTTGGTTGATGCTACGCACATGGGCAAAACCAGCATTACCGATGTAGAGATGGGGCAGCCGGTATCTATTGAAAACCTTACGGTACACGTTATGGCCGAAGGCGATCACTTTGACCTGCGCACTAAAAAACTGACAATAGCCGATAAAAAGGTTGTTGAGGCGGAGTAGGTAATTTGAAACACGTCATCCCGAACTTGTTTCGGGAACTGTTGAGTTACAGGAAAGCCAAAAGTTAACAGACGTGTTTTATCTCATCCTTTCCTAATTAGCGGGAGATCCTGAAACAAGTTCAGGATGACGTACTAGCGATAAATCCCAACAAACAACTCTTCGCCGCTTTTTTTGCTGGCTCGGTACATACCTTCTGAGTTAAAAGGCAGATCGATGTTGCCTTGGGCATCAATAGCAATCAGGCCACCTTCGCCACCTAGTTTTACCAGTTTATCATTTACTACAACAGCACAGGCTTCTTTCAGCGATAGGCCTTTGTATTCCATCAAACAACTCACATCGTAAGCCACTACAGCGCGTATAAAATATTCGCCGTGGCCGGTACACGATATGGCACAGGTTGCATTGTTAGCATAGGTACCCGAACCGATAATGGGGCTATCGCCTACGCGGCCGTATTTTTTATTGGTCATACCTCCGGTAGATGTGCCTGCGGCAAGGTTGCCATGCACATCCAGCGCTACGCAGCCTACGGTGCCGAATTTCTTTTCGGTATCATCTTCGGTATGGTCCAATACCATGCTGTCGCTCTCCTTAGCTTTTTGCAATTGCTCAAAACGCATCGGCACAAAAAAGTATTCGTCGGGCGCAAATTCTGCGCCTATTTTTTCAGCAAATTCCATAGCGCCTGTGCTTGCCAACATCACATGCTCCGACTGCTCCATTACCGCACGGGCAAGGCTTATGGGGTTTTTTATATTTTGCACACCGGCAACTGCACCTGCTTTTAAGTCCTGCCCCGTCATAATGGATGCGTCCATTTCATTCTTACCCTGATTAGTAAAAACAGAACCTTTTCCGGCATTAAATAAAGGGCAATCTTCCAGCGATTTTATGGCAGCTTCCACAGCATCCATGGCTGTGCCGTTGGCCTGTAAAACAGCCTCGCCGGCAGCAATAGCATCGGTTAAGGCTTGGGTATATTCAGCCTCTTTTTCGGGGGTCATGCTGGTGCGTGTAATAGTGCCCGCCCCACCGTGTATGGCTATTGCGTAGTTGCTCATTGCTTTATTTTATTAAGACTATTAACTTACGTTAGAACCATTCGGCGCTTTGCCATCAGGCGATACAAACAACAGCTTGCCGTCTTCGGCTTCGGCCATTAGTATCATACCTTCCGACATAATGCCACGCAGTTTGCGCGGCTGCAAATTGATGAGGATAGTTACCTGTTTGTTCAACGCCTGTTCGGGGCTATAATACAACGCTATGCCTGATACAACGGTGCGCACTTCCGTACCAATGTCAACCGATAATTTTAGCAGCTTATCAGCACCTTCTACCTTTTCGGCAGCTACAATAGTGCCGGTGCGTATATCCAGTTTAGAAAAATCATCGTAGGTAATTTCGCCTTTGGCTGTTGGCTTTTTTGGTTCTGCTTTAGGGGCAGCTACCGCTTCAGTTACTACGCGGTTAGCGTTTAGCTTTTCTATTTGGGTGGCTACTTCGGCATCTTCTACTTTGCGTATCAATGGCTCGGCTGCATTTAAGCGATGACCTGCTTCTAACAAAATAGGTTCATCAAAGCGGTATTCCTGCTTATCGGTATTTAGCAACTTAAAAATATTCTTAGCCATATTTGGTAAGAAGGGTTGCAACAACGTACCCAAATGGGCGGTTAGTTTCAAGCAGTTGTAAAGCACTTCAACGGTGCTTTCAGGGTTCTCGGCGTGCTTCTTCCAAGGCTCTTTATCGGTCAGGTATTTGTTACCCACTCGGCTAAGGTCAATAACCGCAGCAAGGCCTTCCCTAAAGCGGAACTGCGACAGCAAACGGTCTAAATTATCATAGGCCTCGTTGGTTTTATCCAACAGGTGTTGCTCGGTAAATTCAGCGGTGGTTTTAGCATCGGGCACCAATCCATCGTAATACTTATGGGTAAGCACCATTACACGGTTTACAAAGTTAGCCAGTATAGATACCAGCTCATTGTTAACCCTTG
>JANOCJ010000319.1:0-6753 GCA_031412115.1 Flavobacteriales bacterium | reverse complement strand
ACCACTGGTCATGGCTTTAAGCACATCGCCTTTGGTTATGCGGCCACCTTTGCCGCTGGCCTCTACCTGTGTAGCTTTTACTTTATTCTCATCCATCAGTTTTTTAGCCGATGGAGAAGGAACACCATTTGCGTATGATTCTTTTTCAGGAGCTTCTTTTACCGCAGCCTTTACTTCGGGTTTTGCTTCTGCTTTAGCCGCAGGTTTCTCTGCCGGTTTTTCAGCCGCTTCCGCTTTTTCTTCTTTAGCAGGGGCAGCGCCTTCAGGCTTGGCACCATCGGTATCAATAGTGCAAATAGCTTCGCCTACGTTTACCTTATCGCCGGCTTGTTTAAGTATTTTAACAACGCCTGCCTCTTCAGCATTAACGGTTAGCGTGGCTTTGTCAGAGTCTATCTCGCAAAGTTCTTCGTCTTTTTCAACGTAGTCGCCATCGGCCTTAAGCCAGTTAGCTATTTCTACTTCGGTAATCGATTCGCCCGGGCTGGGTACTTTTATCTCAACTATCATTTGTATAGGTTGGTTAGTTGCTTACTAATTGTTTATCAAAAGCGCGTTCAATTAAGCTGCGCTGCTCTTTAGCGTGGCGTTTGCTGCTGCCTGTTGCCGGGCTACCGCTACTTTCGCGGGCTACCAGTTCTAAATTCAACTGGCGGAAACGGCGCAATAAATACGTCCAAGCGCCCATATTTTCAGGCTCTTCTTGCACCCACACTATTTGCTTTTGGTTTTTGTATTTCTTCACTACATCTTCCAAACGGTGCAATGGCAAGGGGTATAGCTGTTCTATACGAACAATGGCTACATCTTCAATGGCATTTTTCTCTTTATAGTCAATCAAATCGTAATACAATTTGCCTGAGCAAAAAAGTATACGGTTTACCTTATCGGGGCTTGCTGTAGTATCGTCAATCACTTCTTGAAAAGCACCTTTTTGTAGCTCTGCTTGCGTTGAAATACATTTAGGGTAGCGCAACAAGCTTTTAGGTGTAAACACAATTAACGGCTTGCGGAAATCGCGTTTCATTTGGCGGCGCAACACGTGGAAGAAGTTGGCCGGTGTGGTGCAATTTACCACCTGCATATTATTCTCGGCACACATGGTCAGGTAACGCTCTAAACGGGCGCTAGAGTGCTCTGCTCCCTGGCCTTCATAACCGTGTGGCAATAGCATTACCAAGCCGTTCATGGCCCACCATTTATCTTCGGCGCTGCTGATGAATTGGTCGATGATGATTTGGGCGCCATTGTTAAAATCGCCAAACTGTGCCTCCCAAAGGGTAAGCGTATTAGGCGCTGCAAAGGCATAACCGTAATCAAAGCCCAAAACCCCGTATTCTGATAGCAACGAGTTGTAAATTTCAAACTTGCCTTGCTTATCGGCTACGTTTTGTAACGGAATGTATTCGTCTTCGGTATCTTCAATTTTGATAACGGCATGGCGGTGCGAGAAGGTTCCGCGTTCCACATCTTGGCCTGACATGCGCACGTTAAAACCTTCCAGCAACAATGAGCCATACGCCAATAATTCGGCTGTGCCCCAATCAATTTTATCAGCCTCAACCGCTTTGCGGCGGTCCTCCAACAGCTTTTGTATTTTCTTAAAAAATTTCTTCCCTTCGGGGATTTCTGAAATCTTCTCAAGTATTTTTTGCAGGTTTTTCTTGTCTGCGCCTGTCTCCGGCGATTTTTCAAAATCGTCCATAGTGGCTAAACGCAAGCCTTTCCACGTCTCGTTTAAAAATGGAGTAATGACAGATTGCGTCATCTCTTTCGAGCGGTCAAGCTGCTGCTGCAATTTCTCTTTATAGGCTACTTCTACTTGTTTAGAATACGCTTCATCTATAACGCCTTCGGTGGTTAAAACCCCTTCGTAAATTTTACGTGGGTTAGGGTGCTTTTCTATGGCTTTGTAAAGCACAGGCTGGGTAAAACGGGGCTCGTCGCCCTCGTTGTGGCCGTATTTACGGTAGCCCAAAAGGTCAATAAAAACATCGCGCTGAAACTTTTGGCGATATTCAATAGCCAACTTCGTTACATGTATTACGGCCTCAATATCATCCGCATTTACGTGGAATACCGGTGATAAAGTAACCTTGGCAATATCAGTACAATAGGTGCTGCTACGGGCATCAACATAGTTGGTAGTAAAACCAACTTGGTTGTTTACCACAATGTGCAGGGTACCACCAGTTTTGTAGCCATCTAAAAATGCCATTTGCACCACCTCATACACTACGCCTTGTGCAGCTACGGCAGCATCGCCATGAATAAGTATGGGCAATACACGGCTATAATCATTGTCTAAAAGCAAATCGGCTTTGGCACGGGCAAGGCCTTCAACCACAGGGTCAACTGCCTCTAAATGCGAAGGGTTTGGCGATAAAGTCATATTAACCTTACGGTCTTTCACGTCAAGCGTGGTATGGTGGCCTAAGTGGTATTTAACATCGCCGCTAAATTCTTCGTCCTCGTAATCTTTACCTTCAAATTCGCTAAAAATTTCTGCACAATCTTTATGGAAGATGTTGGCCAGCGTATTTAAGCGGCCACGGTGGGCCATGCCAATTACAATTTCGTCAACACCGGCTTCGCTGCCTTTTTCAATGGCAACATCAAGCGCCGGTATCAGGGCTTCACAACCTTCAACCGAAAAACGTTTTTGACCAACAAATTTGGTATCTAAAAAGCTTTCAAAAAGCACGGCTTCGCTCAGCTTTTGGTATATCTGTTTCTTTTGGTCGGCGGTAAATTTGCTGCGGTTGTTAGTATTTTCCAAACGCTCGCGTAGCCATTCAACCACCTCGGGGTTGCGGATGTACATGTACTCCACCCCTACGCTGTCGCAATAGGTATGCTGCAAGTGGGCAACAATATCCTTCAGCTTAGCTTTGCCAATACCAATCAGCTCACCGGCTTGGAAAGAAGTTTCCAAATCGGCAGCGGTAAAGCCAAAATTCTCAATGTCGAGGGTTGGGGTATACTTGCGGCGGTCGCGTACGGGGTTTGTTTTGGTAAACAAGTGGCCGTTTTTGCGGTACGCATTTATCAGGTTTATAGCATTGAATTCCTTGCCAACAAGCGGCGACGCACTATCGTCGTAACTGCCGCGTGCAAATTCAAATCCTTCAAAAAAGTGTTGCCAGGTGGCATCAAGGCCCGAAGGGTCGCTTATGTATTGCTTGTACATTGCATCAATGGTAGCAATATCAGCATTTCCCAAAAAAGAAAGTTTGTCCATTTTATCGATAAAACTCAGTACGCAAAGTTAAGTAAAAATTAAGCCCGACTTTATGTACACCACTAAAAGAATGGGGAGTTTTTAACTGTTTATTAGCAATAGAAACAGCAATTGTTTGCGTTTGTTCAAATTTGAATACAACACACCCCGGCTGCGCTTCGTTTCGAGGCTAAAAATCCCTCCCCTTTTCGCTGTGCGAAAAGGTACTCCCTTTACAAGGGAGAGCTTGGAGCAATCAACCCAACTTTTTATAATACCTCCGCAGCACTACTTTTTGCAGCACACGTTTTAGTATTAAAACAGCCAATTCCTCGGGCATTTCGCCGGCATTGCGGCGGTTTAGGTGGCTGCTGATTTGCTTTTCGCTCAAATCAACCGTATACATAATGGCCGATAGCTTAGCCCGGTCGGTATCGTATAATTCGTGCAGAATGGTATGCAGGTTTTCAATGATAATGCGGCTGTCGGCCAGTTCATCCTCGCGCCAGTTGGTTTTTATCCCCGAACGGTTAAGGTCTTTTTCCAGTTGCAAAGCAACCTCCTTCAGCAGTTCTGCCTTGTCGGGGTGCTTGTCAAGCTCTTGCAGTTCGTCCATTATTCACTAAGGCCGTATTTAGTCATGTACTTGCGGTACAAGGCCTTTTGGTGGGTATCTAAATCAACCACAACACCGTTGATATAAGCGGCCTGCAACTGGTTGCCCAGCATATCAAGCGCATCGCCATTTGAAATAAAGAAGGTGGCATCTTTGCCAACTTCCAAGCTACCGGTAGTAGCATCAATACCCAATATTTTAGCGGCATTTAGCGTAATGCAAGCCAACGCATCTTCTTTACTTAAACCATAAGCCGAAGCGGTACCCGCCAAAAATGCCAGGTTGCGGCTGCCCATTACCTCCATATCACCTTCATAGCCCAGACAAAACAAAACCCCTTTCTCTTTCAATTTAAAAGGCAGACGGTAAATGGCGTCTATATCATCCTCGGGCATATCGGGCAGAGAGTTTAGGCGGGTAAGTATAACGGGCACATTATGTTGCACTAAAAAATCGGCAACCTTATCGGCTTGCCTGCCGCCGGAGATTACAATGCGTTTAATGCCCAATTCCTCGGCAAACAAAACAGCTTCGGTAATTTGGTTGGCCCTATCGGCACGCACAAACAGGGTTTGTTTGCCTGTAAAAAGGCCTTTAACGGCTTCAAAGCGCAAGTTTAGCGGCGATGGTTTTTCAATTTCGGCATAGGCTTTTGCTTCTTTAAAAAAGTTGCGCAGTTCGGTAAGGTCCTTCGTCTTAGCATCATTTTTTACCAAAGGCTGCTCATCATCGTACCAAACACCGGTAACGTAGCTTGAGCGCGGCCAGTTAACAAAAATGCCATCATCGGCTTTGTAAACGGCATCTTCCCAGTTCCAGCCATCCATCCGCATTACAGATGATGAACCTGAAACTAAGCCACCAACAGGGGCTGTTTGGGTAAGCAAAACACCATTGGCGCGTATAGTGGGTATAATTTTACTGTCGGTATTATACGATATTAAGCTGCGAACATTGGGGTTCATACGGCCCACCTCAGCATAGTCGGCAGTGGCGCGCACGGCATCAACTTCTGTAAGGCCAATACGGTTGTCGGGGCAAATAAAACCGGGGTAAATGTGTTTTCCAGCAACATAAATTGTGGTATCATAAACCCCTGCCGCTATGCGGATAAGGGTAGCATCGGCCACAAGGGCCAGCTTTCCGTCCTTTATGCCTACCGCCGAATTTTCAATTACTTTGCCGTTGCCAATATGGGCTGTGGCATTCATATATAAAACCGACTTTGTTTTTGCCGTAGTTTGCGCCTGAAGTGCCAAGCAGCCTAAGCTAAGCAGTAAACCCGCTAATATTCTTACCATTATAGTTTAAATGTATATAGGCAAAAGTAGCAAGTTTTTTGCCTTTTGCTTGAATATTCTAAAAAGGTACGCTAATTTTATCCCATAAGTTTAAAACTATCGTAATTATGAGAGCTATTGAATCGTTGCTTGGCGAATATGCCGAAAGCCACCAAAATGCAACAAACAAGGCCATACACTATATATGTGTTCCTGCTATATTTTGGTCGGTTGTTGCATTGCTGTGGAGCATTAAACTGCCGATTGAATTTGAATTGGGTAGCCGTATTGTGCATTTAAACATGGCCTTTGTAGCTATTGCATTGGTGTTAGTGTATTATATAAGGCTATCGCCTATGTTGGCGTTGGGTATGTTTTTATTTACCATGTTTTGTTTCTTTTTATGCTATGCATATAACCACCGTGTTATACAATATACCCACCTGCCGTTATGGGCATTTGCTATAATTACCTTTGTAGTAGCGTGGATTGGGCAATTTTATGGCCACAACATTGAGGGCAAAAAACCATCGTTTTTAAAAGACCTTCAGTTTTTATTGATTGGCCCGGCTTGGATTATGAGTTTTTTATACCGCAAAGCCGGTTTAAGCTACTAACATGCGCAAACTAATTTTAGTAAGCATAGCCCTGCAATTTGTTGTTGCGGGGCTTTTTGCTAATCCGACGGATAGTATTGCCACGCAACACGGCAGTATTAAAATCCTATCGTGGAACATACAAATGCTGCCTAAAATTACCGGCGACAAAGGCAATGATATGCGCGCAGGTGCCATTGGCGAAATGCTAAGGGGTACTGATTATGATGTTATCATCTTTCAGGAAGCCTTTACCAAAACCAGCCGCGAGATTATATGGAAGCTGGTAAAAGATTTTTACCCTTACGAATCGGGCAAGCCATTGGGCAAAGGCTTAACGCTGATTAATAGCGGCGTTTGGATTATTAGTAAACTACCCATTAAAACCCGGGTTGACAAGCTGTACCGCGAATGTGACGGCATAGACTGTTTCTCTAAAAAAGGGGCTACGCTGGTTGAAGTAGAGAAAGACGGGCGCACCTTTCAGGTAGTGGGCACACACCTACAGGCCGACCAAGGGAAAGACAAAATAAAAGCCCGCGAAGCACAGTATTACGATTTGGCTAAACTGTTGGAACTAAATAAAAAAGACGGTATACCCCAAATTGTAGCCGGAGATTTTAATACCCTTAGGTCAGACACGGTGCGCTACACAGGAATGCTAAATGTTTTACAGGCCGATGATGGCCCGTTGAGTGGTGCGCAGCAATTCTCGTGGGATAATACCTGCAACGATATTACGTGTAATGGGCGAGACACATCGCAGGTATTGCTTGATTATATATTAACCCGCAGCAATGGCTTTACTTTTACCAACGAAATTAGGGTAATACGCCGCTTGCTGTTCCGCTGGGCATGCACCAACGCCGACCTTAGCGACCATTTTGCCGTAGAGGCTAAGTTTGAGTATTAATACTATTTATCCCACCTGCCCGTCTTTCTAGCATGGGGCGGAAAAGCCGGGTGAGGGAAAGTGAATTAAAAGAATTAAATTTGTATTTAAATAATAACACAATGAGTTTAGTAGCAGAAGCTGTAGCA
>JANOCJ010000318.1:0-12517 GCA_031412115.1 Flavobacteriales bacterium | reverse complement strand
AAAATATTGGTAAAGGAAATTGCCCTATTGTTGATACGTGGTGGCAAACAGAAACTGGCGGAACAATGATATCAAACATTGCAGGCGTAACACCCGAAAAGCCATCCTACGCAACATTACCCATGCCGGGTATTCAACCTTGCCTGATGGATGAGAACGGTGTTGAGATTGAAGGAAATAATATCAGTGGCAATCTATGTATTAAATTTCCATGGCCGGGTATAATACGCACTACCTACCGCGACCATGACCGCTGTAAACTAACCTATTTCTCTACCTACGCCGACAAATATTTTACCGGCGATGGGTGCTACCGCGATGAAGATGGTAATTACCGTATAACAGGCAGGGTAGACGATGTACTTAATGTTAGTGGCCATCGCATAGGCACTGCCGAGGTGGAAAATGCAATTAATATGCATGCCGGTGTTATTGAAAGTGCCGTTGTAGGTTACCCGCACGATATAAAGGGCCAGGGCATTTATGCCTATGTTATATACAACAGTAGCCATGGCGACCAAAACTTGTCGCGCCAAGATATTATACAAACCGTGTCGCGCATTATAGGCCCCATTGCAAGGCCCGATAAAATACAGTTTGTGCCCGGCCTGCCTAAAACGCGCAGCGGTAAAATAATGCGCCGCATACTTAGAAAAATTGCCGAGGGTGATACTACTAATTTAGGCGATACCAGCACACTGCTCGACCCTTTATTGGTTGATGTAATAATAGAAGGAAAACTAAGTTAATCAACCTTACTATATAGTTAAACTAAAATCCCCATCTATAAATGGGGATTTTTTTTATTCTCACTAGAGTTGAAAACGCATAGCAAGTACAACAATATCATTTTGTTATAAGGCTTCATATTTTATTAAATAATCAAAACACCTAACAATTCACCTCTTTTTTTATGAAGCATTGTGCTTCGCCATTTTATAACGTACTGGGGTATAAGTAATGGATATTTGCGACCTTTTCTGCTACCTATTCATCATTGAAAAGGCCTCAAAAGGAATGGGTTTAAAACAAAAATCCCCGTAAATCTTAAGATTTACAGGGACTCTGCGGACTGGACGGGACTCGAACCCGCGACCTCCGCCGTGACAGGGCGGCATTCTAACCAGCTGAACTACCAATCCGTCTTAACACATTGCTGTGTCAATAGGGCTGCAAAAGTATACTTTTTTTCTTTCCCTCCAAAAAAAGTTAAAACATTTTTTCTCTTTTCAGCAAATAAGGTAACAAAACCTGCCTGAAACCCTCGTTAATATCGGCTTCTACAAAGTCTATCTTATACTGGCCACAGCGCAGTTTCAGCTCATTTTTAAACTCGCCCATGCGCCCGGTATAAAAATCTTTCACTTCGGCGGGCAAAACCTTCATTTCCTCGCCTGTTTCAAGGTCTACAAACTTGTAGGGGCGGTTTTCGTATTCAAATTCCATCTCCAAACGCTTGTCTGTTACGTGAAAGAGGATAACCTCGTGCTTGTTATGTTTCAAGTGTAGCAAGGCATTGAAGATGTCTTCCGCATTGGCGCTATCCATCATATCGGAGAAGATGACCACCAACGAGCGTTTATGTATGTTTTCAGCTATCTCGTGCAGGGCTGCCGCGGCCGACGTGCCTTTCAGCTCACCTTCGGGTGGGGTTTGCAGCAGGTTTTCCAGCTCGTGGGTTATCATGCTGTGGTGTACACCGCTGCTTTTGGCCTTTGAGTGAAACTTTACCCCATCAGTAAACACGCTTAAACCTACTGCATCGCGCTGACGTTTAAGCAGTTGTGTAATGGCTGCGGCGGCATATACCGCAAAGGTAATTTTGTTAGCAGGCTGATTCTTAGCCCCTTTCTCGGCCTGCGGAAAGTACATACTGCTCGAACCGTCTATAACCAGCTGGCAGCGCAGGTTTGTCTCCTCCTCGTAGCGCTTAACAAACAGCTTATCGGTGCGGCCAAACAGCTTCCAGTCAATGTGGCGGGTGCTTTCGCCGGTGTTGTATATGCGGTGTTCGGCAAACTCAACAGAGAAGCCGTGAAACGGGCTTTTATGTAGGCCTGTAATAAATCCCTCCACCACTTGGCGGGCTATCAGCTCTAAATTGCTAAACTGCCTAAGTTCGTCTAATTTTATTTCGGGCATAGGGTACTAACGCAGCCTTTTTAGTAATGTTTCGCTGCATACGCAAATATAGCTTATAGCTTATAGCTTACAGCGTGTAGGTTTGATTATTTGTTGTTTTACATATTGGGCGGGCTATGCAGCGCGCTGCTACTGCAACTCCGCCACAACTTTACTGCAACCCTATACTTTGAAACTTATATATATGTCAAGTAGAAATGTAGTACACTTATGGTACTGCTTTGCTATACTGTTGTGCAAAAGGCACGCGAATAGCGTATAATAGCCGTGTAAACATAGCACACTATTATATACTCAAACGCATTTTTGTGTGTAAAAAGCGAATAAAAACGTATTAAAATTGAATAAAAAACGTTTTTTTTGATTAAAAACAGCAATTTTTTTGCATTAAAAATGCACTAAATTAAAATTACTCGTTTTTTAAGTAAGCGCGGCAGATTTTTATTAACGTTGATAAAAATCTGTTGGGGAATTAAAATTTTCTGAACCGTAGATTAATAATAATTAGATTAATTAATGATAAAGACCTTGACTTGATATATATATTTTAGTTTCTTTGTTATTTAATAACAACTAAAAGCCTATAGATGCCGAAACTTACAATTGATCAATACAAGGGGTTTAAATTAATAAGCCTTGAATTACATAACGACAAGATATTTGGAAATATAAACTACGAATTCGTTGAATCCAATGATGCTCAAGATGGCATTTATACCACAATTGTAATTGGACCAAATGGCACTAGAAAAAGTCAATTATTTAAACGAATAGTTGACTTATATTGGGATTTATATTCCACAATAAATCATAAAATAAGTCCACGAAAATATGACTTTGAATTTTCCTTAAAATATTCATACGATAATATAATATATCAGTATTCAAACTATGTAATAGAACAAAATCTGCCTAGCAAAGTAGATACATATCTCACAAAAGGAGAAGACATGATTATTTGGGGTGATGTAAAACTAAAAAATCAAATTGAATTCCCTGAAAACATTATTGGCTCTTCTGTAATGGTAAACGACAAGTTTCCTCATCCAGATAAAGAGGAATTCCCTAAGTATGAATATTTAGGAACGAGATTTAGCCGACAAATGGCGAGTACTAAAACTCTAATTAATAGAACCGTCGAAATAATATCTAGATTATCAGATAATGGAAATTTCATTAATGGATTAAATAAAATAGTTAGTAATTTTTTCAATATAGAGCATGATGTCTATGTTGTTTATTATACAAAAAACACAAGATATTTCTTTAATGGTCACCTAGGGTACAAGAGTTTTGTTAAATATTTTGAAGACATTGAAAAAAAATATTTAACTAACAATAAAAAAGCTCCATTTAGTATTGACCACTTTAAAAAAATAAAGAAAGACGAAAATTTAATAACTGAATTAGTAGACTATTTAAATTATTTAGCTACAAATAGAAACCTTAGAAAATTTTATCGTTCTCCATCAAAGGCTATTTCCTTTAAACTAAATGAAGAATCTGACTTAGATGAATTGAAAAAAGGAGGAGAACTCTTTACTCATCTTAGGCAATTATCTATTGTTAGTCCACCAGAAATAGAGTTTTTAAAACCAATGGATGATATTAATAATTTAGTAGGATACGGCTTATTAGACAGTAGTTCTGGTGAACATAACTTATTATGTTCTTTTATTGGTTTTTTAGCAAGTATCAAACATAAAAGTCTTGTACTTATTGACGAGCCAGAAGTAAGTTTGCATCCTAATTGGCAAATGAAATACATTAATGTATTAAGAGAGTTATTTTCAGGAGAACTTTATTCAAATTGCCATGTAATTATTGCAACGCATTCTCATTTTTTAGTTTCAGATGTAATAGAACCTAGTTCGAAAGTAATTGGATTAACAAGAGAACCAATATTAAAGATTATTGATATGCCTAGAAACTATGATACTTTTGGGTGGTCAGCAGAAGATGTATTATATAATATATTTAATGTCAGGTCTTCTTTAAATTACTACTTACAAGCGGATTTAACAGAACTTTTAGGAATGATTGCCAATAACAATATTGATCAAAAAGAAAGGATAAAGGAAATTTTAGAAAAATTAAAGAAATTACCTGTGAGAAAAAATGATCCATTACAGGATATCATAGTTGAAGCTGATGCATTTTTAAATTTAGTGTAATGATAAATCAATTAGTAAATATATATGAATATTCTGATGAAGAACAAGCTTGCATAATAGCCGCTAAAAATGATTGGGGTAGTCAAAAGAATTGCATTGAAACTTTAAAAGGGGAATTAAACGCACATTTTGATGAATACCAAAGTGAGAAATGTTGTTATTGTGGCTTATTATACGATAGAACGGGAAGGGGAGAAATTGAACATATAGCACCTAAAGGTCAAAGTTATTACCCTCAATTCTCATATCACAATTTAAATTTAGCTAAGGCATGTCAGCTTTGCAATTCATCCTCCATGAAACATACATATGATAGCATATCTGTTCCTTCTGTGAATTACGAAGATTGTGAATTTAAGATGGTTCACCCATATCTTGATGATCATACTCAACATTATAGTTGGAAATATGGCTTGCGAGGGGTTATTATTTCTGTAAATAATGATTCTGCAAAAGCAAGAGAATCTATAAGAATTTTTGAATTGGCATCAGAAAAACGAACTCGAGCCAGAGCACAACAGAGAAATCAAGAACGCCTAGATAATCTATTAGGTATTCCGGACGTGATTAAAAAACGAATTAATGATGTTTTAAGATTTAAAGGATTCTAACCAAAATCATTTTTCCTATTCAAATACCTATTAACTTTGCAGCGGTGAAAAAACTATTCTCCATATTAGTGTTATTTGCGGTGCTGCTATCGGCCACGGCTAAAACTGCCGTATGGGGTTGGTACATGGCTAACCAAAGCTATATAGCGGGTACGCTGTGCGAGAACAAGGCCAAGCCAAAAATGAAATGTAACGGTAAATGCCAACTTGCCAAGCAACTTAAAAAAGCCGAGGGCGAGAGTGAGGGTAAAAATGCACCGTCGCTTCCCCTGCAATTAAAAGAAGTAAAAGAAACCGAGGGCAATGTTGATGAAACATTCTGTTTTAGCGCAGCCCTTGCTATACAACCTGTACAGGCCACGTATATTTACAGGGCTTGTATTTCCGGCCTCTCTCCTACCCCATTGTTGCGTCCGCCAATTGCTTAATTGATATTTTAATACCACCCCGCCCTGCGGGCACCCCTCCTACTTTAGGAGGGGAGATTAATCTTTCAATTTAATTAAGCACAATGAAGAAATTTTTATTGTTGTGTGCATGCCTTATAGGCATGTATACAAACGCTGTAGCTTGCGATGTTTGCGGCTGCAGCAGCGGGGCAAGCTACCTTGGCACATTGCCGCAGCTAAACCGCTCGTTTATTGGGTTGCGCTATGGCTTTGCCTGCAACAGGGTGCATTCTATCCCATCACTATCGGGCACTACGCCTGCCCCGGTTACGGAGTTTATACATACCACCGAAGTATGGGGCCGGTTTTTCCCGGTAAAACGTGTGCAGCTAATGGCATCAGTACCTTTTGGCTATTATACCAAAGGCGGTGCGGCTAACTTAGGCCTTGGCGATGCTACGCTTATGGCGGGCTATATACTTTACAACAATGGCGATAGTATTGGCGCCAAAATAAAACAAACGGTAATATTAAACGGCGGGCTAAAGCTGCCAACCGGCGCGTATACCAAGGCTACCAACGGCGAGCGCCTGCAACCCGGTATGCAACCCGGCACAGGCAGTGTTGATTTTGTTGCCAATGCCTTTTACTCGCTACGCTACCGCAAGGCGGGTTTTGCTGCCGATGCTTTGTACAAAATAAATACTTCCAACAGGGCGGGCTACCGTTCAGGCAACCGCTTTATGGCTGCGGCAAAGGCGTTTGTATGGCTGCGTGCCAACAGGGTATCTATACTACCATCAATAGGCGCAGCGTATGAAAATACGGCGCACGATGGTAACAATAATGTACGCGTAAACTACAGCGGCGGGCAGGCAGTTTTTGGCCAAATAGGGTTTGATTGCTACTATCGCAAAATGGGCGCTATGGCTACAGTGCAGCTACCTGTTGCCTATAGCTACAATGGTAATTTAACGCAGCCTATAGCCCGTGTAAACCTTCAGTTATTTTATACTTTCTAAACTAAAAAATTAATCATTATAAAAACATTAAACATGAAAAAATTAGCATTTGCAGCCATTGGCTTATTAGCAATAACAATGTTTGAGGCTTGTAAAAACGACCACGAAGAAACCCCGCCCGTAATTACTATTAACGCGCCTATTGAAGACACAGAATATGAGCAAAACGATACGGTATTTTTTACGGGCAACATTACCCACAGCGTAGATTTGCACGAGTATATGATAGAGATGAAAGATGTTGACCACGATACGGTGCTATACACATCTACCACGCACACACACGGAACAAGTGCTGACTTTAACGAGTATTGGGTAAACCACGTAGCCGACCATACGCAAATGCTATTGACAGTAACTGCTGAAGACCACGATGGTAACAAATCGAGCAAGGTGGTACATTTTCATTGCCACCCTTTATAGGTTATAGGTTATAAAAAAAGCCCCCCAACACTACTGCTGGGGGGCTTTTTTGTATGTACTAAAAGTTAGTTATTTAATCTCCAACAATTCAACATCAAAAAGCAAGGTAGCTTTTGGTGGAATTGGGCCATTACCATTTTCGCCATAGGCTAAGTTGTAAGGCAATATTAAGCGGTATTTAGCACCTTTTTTCATAAGGGCAACACCTTCGTCCCAACCTTTAATAACCTGGCCGCGGCCTAAGGTAAATTCAAACGGTTGCTTGCGTGGCACTGATGAATCAAACACTTGTTTATCGGCAAAAAAACCGGTGTAGTGTACCGTTACTTTTTGGCCGGGCTGTGGGGCTTCGCCACTACCTTCTTCAACTACAATGTATTGTAGGCCGCTAGGGGTAGTTTGTATTTTTTTACCCTCTACATTATAGAAATCAAATTTAGGGCCGGGTATAACGTTTACCAATTCAACCTCAAATATTAATGTAGCGTTGCCCGGAATAGAGCCACGGCCTGCTGCGCCATAACCAATGCCCGGAGGGATTGTAAAAATAGCTTTTTCGCCAACTTTTAAAAGGGCAATACCTTCGTCCCAACCTTTAATAACGTAGCCTTTTCCTAAAGGGAATTTAATAGGCTCGCCACGGTCAACCGACGAATCGAATTTTTTGCCGTCGGTAAAAGTACCGGTATAATGTACGGCTACAGTATCGCCGGCATGTGCCTGCACTGCTTTTTTATCAGCCTCTTTAGTTAATTTTACCACCAAGCCCGATGGGGTGGTTACTTCTTCGTTTAATTTTAGTTTTACTTGTGCGTCCATTGTTGTTACGGTAAGCATTGCTATAATGCCTGTTAATAGTATGTGTTTCATATAATTCATAATTTGCTGTTAGCGGTTACCTAATAATATCAATTAATTCAACCTCAAAAATTAAAATAGAATTAGCCGGTATAGGCCCTTGCTTTACCTCGCCATAACCTAGGCTTGGCGGTATTGTTAAAATGGCTTTTTCGCCTAATTTTAACAGCGATATGCCTTCGTCCCAGCCTTTTATAACCTGGCCTATGCCAAGGGTAAAGCTAAAAGGTTCGTCACGCTCAACCGACGAATCAAAAATCTCGCCATTAAGCAACTTGCCGGTGTAGTGCACCACAACGCGGTCTCCCTTTTGGGGCTGTTCCGCATCTTCGTCCTCCGCCTCGGCTGTAAGTTCAACCCTTAAGCCCGATGGGGTAGTAACTACTTTGCCCTCCGTTAACTCTACCTGCGCATACGCCACATTAGCAAAAACTAATGCTGCAATGATGGTGAATAGTATGCGTTTCATCTTTAAAAGAGGTTTTATAATTTAATTACCTGCCGCCTTGTTGCATTTGCGGGTTTTGTTTCATGGCTTCAACCTTTACAACTTCCATGCTAAAAACTAGCGTAGCATATGGAGGAATAACCGGCGATGAGCCACGTGGGCCGTAAGCCAGTTTATAAGGTACAATAACGGTAGCTTTAGAACCTACTTGCATTAGTTGCAAAGCCTCGTCCCAACCGGGTATTACCATTTGCATGCCTACAGGTACTTCAATAGGGTCGTGGCCTTCGCTGGTGTCAAATACATTGCCGTCTAAAAACGTGCCTTTGAAGTTTACGCTGGCCATTTGGCCGGGCTTAATAAGGTCGCCTTTGCCTTTAGTTGTTTCAATGTAAATAAGGCCCGATTCTGTTGGGGTACCGCTAAGGCCTTTGGCCGACATGTAGGCAGCAATATCTTGCTGTTCTTTTTCCATGTAAGGCTTTTCTTTTTTCTGCATTTCGGCGGTAATGTATTTTTTAAACGCCTCCATTGGCATAAACTTAATCAGTTTTAAGTCTACAATAACGTTTGAGCCTTCTTCAACAAAATCAGGCAAAGTGTCCATTTTAAATACATGTTTAAAAAATGTATCGGCCACAATTTTAACCGTCATACTGTCTCCACTGTGCATAAGGGCAAGGGCTTCAGAGTAATCGCCTTTAAAAGTAGGTTTTACAAGGGGCTCAAAATAAGGCACACCTTCGCGTTTCAATACGTCTTCCGAGTCAAACAACACAGAGTCGGCGCTCTCGGTAGTAATTTTCATTTTCAACAAAAGCATGTCGCCTTCGGCAGGTTTGGCCGAGTCTTCATTCTCAACATGAAATTTGTATTCAATACCGCTTTCGGTTTTGGTGAACCCGCCGCATGATGTAAGGGCTAAGGTCATAGTAACTGCCAGTGCAGACAGTGTTAAAAGGTGTTTCATTTACTTGTTTTTATTTAGGCTTATCAATTCAATATCATACACAATGGGCGTAAGCGGTGGAATTTTATTCTCATCGCCCACTACGCCATGGGCAAGGTGCGAAGGTAATATAAACTTGGCTTTGTCGCCCACACGCATGTATTTTAATCCCTCGTGCACGCCATCTTCCACATTATCACGGTCTACCAGTATCTCAACCGGCCCCGTTTTGCGCGATGTGTACACCTCATTGCCATTTAACAAGTAGCAGGTAAAATGCACCAACGCAATATCGCCCTTATCGGCCAAAGGCCCATTTTTAGTGCTTTTTTTGTAGATGGTATAACGCAGCCCCGTTTTAGTAATGGTTACATTTAACCCGTGGCGGGTAACGTAGTTGTTTATCTGTAGGGCCTCGTCGTTTACTTGGCGCTTGTTTACCTCTATCAAAGGCTCTTTTAGCGAGTCTTTTTCAAAAGGCTTAAAATGCGGCTGCTGCGGCTCGGGGCCACAGGCTGCAAAAAATAAAACTGCCGCTAAAAAACTAGGAATTGATAATATCGCTTTCATATTCATCCAGCAGTGTAACGAACTTTTCTATCGTTTGTTGTAAAGGCAGGTCCGACGCGCCACCTGCGGCATTATCGTGCCCGCCGCCGCCAAAATGCTTGCGCGAAAACTGGTTGACCGAAAATTTGCCTACCGAACGGAACGATATTTTAACACCGTCTTCCTTCTCTATAAATATGGCCGAAAAGTTGATGCCTTTAATATCCAACGGGTAGTTTACAATGCCTTCGGTATCGCCGGGCTTTACGTTAAAGCGTTTGGCTTCTTCTATGCTTAATGATAAATAGGCGGCGGCCTTAGTAGGCAAAACTACCATTTTCTCGCTCAGGCAATAGCCCAAAAGCTTTAGCCTGTCGGCCGATGCTGCGCTGTAAATGTTGCGGTGTATAACCGAATTCTCAGCCCCCGCTGCTATAAGTGCGCCTATAATGCGGTGTACATTGGCTGTGGTAGAGGGGAATTTAAACGAGCCGGTATCGGTCATAATGCCGGTGTACAGGCAGGTAGCCACTTCTTTATTCACCATTTCAACCTTGCCCAAGGCCTCAATAAACTCATACACCAATTGGCAGGTAGATGATGCCTCAACGGCATGAAACATCGTATCAAACGCATCGGGTTGCTGGTGGTGGTCTATCAACACTTTATAGCCTTTGGCTTCTTCCACAGGCTTTGCCAGTTGGTCAATGCGCGAAAGGGTGTTAAAATCGAGACAGAAAATAATCTCGGCCTCTGCAATTTTATCTTTAGCAAATTGGGGAATATCTTTAGCAATCTTAACATTATCGTTACCCGGCAGCCACTGCAAAAACTCGGGATACTCATTAGGGGTAATAACCAAAACGGTATGGCCGCTTTGTATTAAAAAATTATACAGCCCCAACGACGAGCCCATGGCATCGCCATCGGGGTTTTTGTGGGTGGTAATTACTATACGCTTAGGCGTACTAAGCAATTGCTGTATCTCGGTAATATCTACGTTTTGCATTGGCGCAAATATAGTAAAACTCCCTCCCCCTTCGGGTACTCCCTCAAAGAGGGAGATATTGATTGACGCGTGCTACTAAGGTAAATCAAACTTCTCTGTTTCTATTAGTTCATGGTTACGCCTTGAATGCTTTTCTATAATCAATTCGTTATTCTCAATACGTGAAGTTAAATACTGCTTATCGTCGCACGAGCCTATTAGAAAATGCGGGTGTATTGAATCATTAGCATAGTACTTATAGTAATTTCCACCGTAAACACCGCATTGGCTTTCGTATTTTTCTATATATACATTATGGTTTTCTATCTTTTCTGTGCGAATGTATTTCAAATCGCTACATACATTACAGCTATAAATAACGGCTGAAAATAAAATAATGTATAACGGCATTTTAATGTTATAATTCATCTTTATTACTTACCGTGTGTAACTTTTAGCACCTTGCCATCTCTCTTTTGGATTTCTATATAGGCTACGCCGCCGGCCATGTCTTCAGGTAACGAGCCTTGCACAATCCAAACAGTATCTTTTAATGTCGCAACAAAAGGTTTTTGGTTGTAAATGTCTTTTCCATAAATAGGAACCCATACGGCCTCGGCTATTTTCTTGGCTGTTTCTTCATCTTCAACAGGCCCTGCATATATCGCACTTATCGAAATATTTTCATCCTTTTTTACAGCAGTATAGCATTGCGTAAATAATAGTACTAGGGCTATGAGAACAAAAATATTTTTCATTATTCATTATTCATTATTCATTAATTAAACGCCTCCATCACAGCCCTACCCTTCCAGCACTCAGGTTGGGTTATGCCCAGCAGGTAAGCCAGTGTAGCTGCGGTATCGTATTGTTGTACGGGGCCTTGTATGGCGTAGCCTGCCTTTACGCCGGGGGCTTTTAGTATCCACGGTATGTTGCGCTCGGCAACGCTGGGGCCGCCATGGCCTTTGCCTGTGCCGCCATGGTCGGCCGTTAATAAAATAGCAGTTTGGTCATAAATACCTTTGGCTTTAAGGGCTGATATTATAAGCCCTAGCAATGAGTCGGCCTTGTGCACGGCGGCATAGTAGCCGGGCGTATCGTGGCCTACGGTATGGCCGGCATGGTCTACGTGGTCAAAGTGCATAAACAATAAAGTGGGCATTTTTTTAGTAATAACCTTAACACCTTTTTGGGCGGTATTATCTTCGTTGCGCGTCCAGCGGCGTTTGTTCAAATCCCTCCTTTCTACAAGGCGAGAATAACTGTACCAGTGGTGGAATACCACAATTTTGGCATCGGGTTTTTGCTGGTGCAAAATGGTGTATACCGATGGGAACAAACGCCCTTTGGGGCGGCCGCAATAGGGGGTGCCTTTGGCTACCTTCATGCTAAAGCCGTTATCGGGTATGTTAGTGTCTTCCGGCGGCGCACCCATAATCATGCTGGCCCAGTTTTGGCTGCTGCTGCTGGGCATTACACTCTGCGCGGTAAAGGTGTAGCTGCCTTCCTTCATCAGTTGGTTTATATTGGGCGTATTAGCTTTTGGAAAAGCATAGCCTCCCAACCCATCAACCCCAAAAAGGATAACGTACTTTGGTTTTGTTTGCGCAAAGCAAGAAAGAGTTAACAGAGCGAAAAATAAAGGCAAAAATAATTTTTTCATAACTAGCATAAAATTGTTTTAATAAAGGGTACTATATTAATTAAACACCTCCATCACTGCCCTCCCTTTCCAACATTCGGGTGGGGTAACGCCAAGCAAGTAAGCCAGTGTAGCTGCGGTATCGTAGGTTTGTATTTTAGTTTCAATATGGTGGTTGGCTTTTACACCCGGGCCAACAATTATCCAGGGTATGTTCATTTCGCTTGGGGTTATCCAGCCGTGGTGCTTGCCACGTCCGCCATGGTCGGCTGTTACTATTATAGCGGTTTGCTCATAAATACCTTTGGCTTTAAGGGCT
>JANOCJ010000317.1:0-5955 GCA_031412115.1 Flavobacteriales bacterium | reverse complement strand
ATTGGCGATGCTTTGGTACAACTGGGCCAAAAAGATTTGCTGATAGACTGCCAGGGTAACTGGGGCAATATTTTTACCGGAGACCGTGCAGCCGCCCCGCGTTACATTGAGGCCCGCCTATCAAAATTTGCGTTGGAGGTTGTTTTTAACCCTAAAACCACCACATGGCTTTCCAGCTACGATGGCAGGAACAAAGAGCCGGAAACGCTTCCTGTAAAATTTCCATTACTATTAGCCCAAGGGGTTGAAGGTATTGCCGTAGGTTTGGCCTGCAAAATACTTCCGCATAACTTTTGTGAGTTGATTGATGCCAGCGTTGATTTGCTGCGCGGAAAAAAAATAGAGCTTTACCCCGACTTTCCTACCGGTGGCATGGCCGATGTTAGCCGCTACAACGATGGCTACCGTGGCGGCAAAGTACGTGTGCGCGCTAAAATAAATAAGCTGGATAAAAACACGCTGGTTATTACCGAAATTCCTTTTGGTACCAACACCGGCAGCCTTATTGAAAGCATATTAAACGCCAACGACAAAGGCAAAATAAAAATACGCAAGGTTGAGGATAACACGGCCGAGTTTGTAGAGATATTGGTGCATTTGGCAGCAGGCATATCGCCCGACAAAACCATTGATGCCCTTTATGCCACTACCGATTGCGAGTTAAGCATATCGCCCAACACCTGTATAATTGAGAATGATAAGCCCCGCTTTTTGGGCGCTACCGAAATATTAAAACTGTGTACCGACAATACCGTTGACCTGTTGAGGCGCGAGCTGCAAATACGGATGGGCGAATTGGCCGAGGCATGGCACTTTTCATCGCTTGAAAAGATATTTATTGAAAAACGCATTTACCGCGACATTGAGGAAGAAACTACCTGGGAGGGCGTATTAGCGGCTATTGACAAAGGCTTGCAGAAATACAAAAAACTGTTTAAGCGCGAAATTACCAATGACGATATTGTAAGGCTTACCGAGATACGGATTAAACGTATTTCAAAGTTTGATGCCTTTAAAGCCGATGAGCATATTAAAGGTATTGAGGATGAGATGACCGAAGTGCAGCACCACCTTGACAACCTTACCGAATACGCCATTGAGTATTACAAAAACCTGAAAAAGAAATACGGCAAAGGCCGCGAACGTAAAACCGAATTACGCCACTTTGAAACCATTGACGCATCGGCAGTGGTAGTGAACAACGTAAAACTATACGTAAACCGCGAGGAAGGCTTTGCCGGCTTTGGCCTAAAGAAAGACGAGTTTGTTAGCGACTGCTCTGACATTGACGATATAATTGTTTTTAGGGAAGACGGCACCATGCTGGTTACCAAAATTGCCGACAAAACCTTTGTGGGCAAGGGCATTTTGCATATTGGCGTGTTTAAGAAGAACGATGAGCGCACCATTTACAACATGATTTATGCTGATGGGCCTAAAGGGTTTATTATGGTAAAACGCTTTGCCGTAACGGGCATTACGCGCGACAAGCCCTATGATTTAACCAAAGGCACCAAAGGCTCGCAAATAATATACTTTACCGCCAACCCTAACGGCGAGGCCGAGGTAATTACCGTTACCCACAAGCCTATTGCCAAGCTTAAAAAACTGGCGTTCGATTTTGATTTTAGCGAGCTGGCTATAAAAGGCCGTGGCGCTTTGGGCAACATACTTACCCGCTACGCGGTGAAAAAAATTGTGCAGAAAGAAGCCGGAACCTCTACCCTATCGGCCCGCCAAATATGGTTTGACGATACCGTATGGAGATTGAATGCCGATGGACGCGGACGCCTACTGGGCTCGTTTGCAGCTGACGATAGGATATTTATTATTAACAAAGATGGTGAGTACTACTTTACCAACTTTGACCTGAGCAACCACTACGACGACGATTTACTGCTGATTGAAAAATACAACCCTAAACGCATTATTACCGCGGTGTATTACGATGCCGAAGATGGGTTTACCTACGTTAAACGCTTTATGCCCGAGCCTACGGAAAAACGCACCTCGTTTATATCGGAGGCCGAAGGTTCAAGCTTAGTGCTGATGCAAACCGCTACCAGCCCGCGTTTAGAGCTAAAATTTGCTAAAGACAAAGGCAAAGAGCGCGACAACGAAGAGATTGACGTGGCTGAATTTATTGGAGTAAAAGGCTTTAAAGCCAAAGGCAAGCGCTTGTCTCAATATAAAATAAATAAAATTATTGAGCTTGACCCGCACCCTGAACCGGAGCCTGAAATTATAGAGGAACCTGTTGTAGAAGCACCGAAAGAAAAATCGCCTAAAGACCCATTACCTGATGCTAACTTTGAGGTAGACGAAAGCGGTAATTTGAAGCTTTTTTAGCGTGTAGCTTATAGCGTGCAGCGTATAGGGAAAAAGCATTCTTTAATTCCTTCGCTTTTTAATTTTTAATTCTTCACCACCCTTTTTACCGCAGTTTTATCTCCCACCTGTAGTTTTAGCAGGTAAAGCCCGTTGGGTAGGTTTTCCAACCTATCTATAATTAAACTGTTTTTTAAAGTACCTGTTTGTATTAATTGCCCTTGCGCATTGTATAGCTGCCAGTTGCCGGGCTTGCCGGTTAGCTCAGTGCTAATGGCAATTTTATCAATAAACGGGTTGGGGTAGGTTTTTACTTGGGCGTTGGTGTGTTCGTCAATGCCGCTAAGGCAGGTAACTACGGGTATAGTTAGTGTATCACTTCGTCCGCAAGACGAAACAATGAGGGACGTTTGATAAATTTCGGCAGTATTTGGATAAAGATGAAGAGGATTTTCCTCGTTAGAATTGGGGCTATTATCACCAAAAATCCATAAATAGTTATTGGCATTTTGTGAGGTTGAAGTAAACTGGACATCACAATGGCCTATACCCATATAAGTAAAATTTGCCGAAGGGTCGTACTTACCAATAAACCAACTAGTAAGCTGGTTAAAAACCACCTGCTTTGCGGCGGTGCGTATGGTTGCAGCATCGGTACTATCTATGTTGCCGTAGTAGGTAATCAGGGTAGGGTCTTTACGGAAAAGTACCGTATAAAAGGCACATGCCGCAGCATAGGTTCCCGCAGCCGATGGGTGGCTCTCATCGGGGTTATACAATTCTATAGCCGGAAAATTGTCGCGTAAATAGTGCCATAGCTGGGCAGCGGGTGCTATAATAGCGTCGTTGTTGGCCGCCATAGTTTTGTAGCGTAGCTGCAGCAAGCTATCCATACCATTGTAAGTACATATTGGCGGATAAAAGCCACAGTTGTTGGCATCGCCATTTTTGCGGCCCCAAGTGGTGTAGAACACCGTTTCGGTGCAGGTGTTAGACAATCGCACCAAACTATCCAGCTTTTTAGCGTAGGGGTAAACATCCTCCTCTACCTGCGTAATAGGAAAAGCCGGTAGTTGGCTTTGCTCTTGCAGCACCACAAAATCCCACGTGCCTTGGGCAATAAGCACTTTGCTTATAGAGTCGTTATAATGGTTTTGCAAGGTATAGCCGCCAATGGTATTGGCGCCGTAGTTTATATTGTCTCCGGCAGATGCCGCCATAGCCGAAAGTACGCTTGGCAGACTGTTGGTATAAATGTAGCTGTTACCCAAAAACAGCACTTTTAGGCTGTCTTGAGCTTGGGCAGTAAGGCTGGTAATAAGTAATAACACTACAGGCAATAACTTCATATTCATTATATTTACATTTCAAATATAATAATACTGGCCAGTGCAAACAGCCCCCGGCCAATTAAAATGCATTTTTCATTGTTAATTATGCATTTTTCATTACATTTGCACCCCTTAATTAAAAAATAATTTAACAATGCCTGCAAAAATCAGATTACAGAGACATGGCAAGAAGTCTTACCCCTTCTACCATATCGTGATTGCCGATGGTCGTGCACCTCGAAACGGGAAATTTATCGAAAAGATAGGTACTTACAACCCTAACACGAATCCTGCCACCATCGACTTAAACTTCGAACAAGCCTTAACTTGGCTTAAAAACGGTGCGCAGCCAACTGATACTTGTCGCGCAATTTTATCTTACAAAGGTGTAATGTACAAAAAACACCTTTTGGGCGGCCTTGCTAAAGGTGCGCTTACCGAAGACCAGGTGAATGACAAATTTGCCAAATGGTTAGAAGAAAAAGACAGCAAAATCAACAACAAAACAACTAAGCTAAGCGAAGAGAAAAAAAGCGTAGAGCAGAAACGTTTTGAGGCTGAGAAAGCTATTAAAGATGCTAAAGCACAAGCGCTTGTTATTAAAAACACTCCGGTAGCTGAAGAAGCCCCGGTTGAAGAAGCTGCTGCTGAAGAAGTTGCTGAAGCACCGGTTGCCGAAGCTCCTGTAGCTGAAGCACCAGCCGCTGAAGAAGCTGCTGCTCCTGCTGAAGAAGCTGCACCGGTTGCTGAAGAAGCTCCTGCTGCACCTGCTGAAGAAGCTAAAGCAGAAGACGAAGCTCCTAAAGCTGAGTAATTTTTAGCACAACAACACATTATAAAAAGGCTGTCCCATAGGGCGGCCTTTTTTTTTGACTTATTCTTTGTTGGTAAATCCCCTTCTTGAGGGCTTTGATATACAAGAAAGGACTTAGCTAATACAGGTTAGGTGTTTATCCCCTTGTGTAGGTTAGATAATTACTTACCGTTGGTTGGTGTGCTGTCTTTTATGAACCTGCCTACTAATCCGCCTAATGCACCGCTAAAGATTAGTTTATCTATGCCTTGGATATCGTGGTCAGATAGCCAACGCCAGCAATGAGGCATTACAAAATGCGCTACCCTAATAAGGAATACTATACCAAAAGCAATAGCTATGCCATAAATTGTTATTATAAAAACACGATGTATCGCAGTTTTTTTACCTTCGTCACGTTCGCCGTCATAGTCAACCCACCCTTTATCCTCTTTATTGGCTAGTTTGTCTTCGCTTGCATCCTCTTGATTAGGTTGCGGTATTTGGTCTAGCTTTAAAGACATTAGGCTGTTTTTACAAGTTTACCCTCATAATGCTCACGTATCAGGTTATTTGGGATTAACGCTCCATCGCCTTTTGATTTATATGTTATATCCCAAGGTGTGCCTTTTTGGTGAGTTAAAGCTGATAATTGCACACCGTCAAATTTACCATACATATCCCACATTTTATTTAAAAACTCAAGAGTTCCCGCATTGTTGGGGATGATTGCATGATAAATACCATTTAACAGGGCATTAGGCTCTAATTTATTGATTGGGTCGCGCCCGTATAGTTTAAACTTATGATAAACAGATGATATAACAGGTCCATATTTCCACGCCTCAACGGCTTCGTCAATTAGTTCCTCGCCTTCGGATAATGCCAAATACCACCCGTGCGAAATGTAAACTAATTTCACAAGTTTCATAGGGGTAACAGGTATTCCTGTTTCCAATGATTTTTTTATAAAATAGTTAGCTATTGTTAAGGGGGTTTCCATAGGACGTAATATTAAGGCAAAGTTAGTCAAATATTGAACCAAACTTTTTAGGCGCGGTTTATATTGAACAATAACAAGTTAACAAGCTGATTAGTATAGCAAATATACTGAATTTATAAATAATTTTAACCATTGTTAATTAAAATACCGCATTGAAAATCAGCATACTAATTAATATTCGTTAAATTTATTTGTTTTACATTGTTTTACTTATTATGTTTGTGCCGTTATGAAAACAACCAATATCAACATACGCATTACTCCCGAATTGAAAGCCAAGCTACAAGAGGCTGCCGATAAGGATAACAGGAGTTTAAGCAATTATATTGAGGTTGTTTTGTCTAACTCTGTTAAGACTGCCAAGCCTACTAAGTAATATATTTTTTACCCTTAATGTAAAACATTGTTATACATGAAACAGTTTACATCCCTTTTAGAGTTTGCCCGTGAGTTTGACACAGAGGACAAATGCAAAGCCTTTCTAGCCCTTAAACGTTGGA
>JANOCJ010000316.1:0-6838 GCA_031412115.1 Flavobacteriales bacterium | reverse complement strand
CGCTGCTAATGTCGCTATTAGTTCCAGATGTGGTACTGAGGACTATTTCGTCATATCATCCTTTTATTGAGAGGGCACTATCTTTTTTTCACATGTCCATGCAAGAACACGAGCAAGAAGTGGAAGATTTTTTAGTGGATGCCAATGATATCTTTGATGACTACGAAACCAATTTTGGCAAGTACACCGAAAAAATGGATGAAATGGGTGTACTTCCTAAAACCGATGGCAAAGCTAAAATTATAGTTTGCCCATGGTTGGAAGGTACTAGCGCCGTTATTGCTTGCGTACCAGATGTTTTATTGTTTGGTGTGGATGGCCCCGATGACCATAAATATATCGACGCGGAGAAAGAGAAATACTTCTTAAACCTTATGATAAGTGGGGTTATGGGTATTGGTTTTAAACACGCCGCTGGCTTAGCTATAAACGACCAAGCAATAGCCTAATCATTAACTAACCTACAGGGGGGCGTTCTAGCCCCCCTTAATTAAAAACAAAATGGCAAAAAAGAAAGCTTTAAAAGATATGACCGAAGATGAACTTCGGGAGTATGCTGCGGGGTTGGAAACTGAAGTAGGCGAAAAGGAAGCCGAATTAGAACAAACCAATGCCCTTAACTCTGAACTATCTAACCAGGTATCAGAGTTAGAAAACAAGGTTACATCAGGGAAAGATGTAATTGAGGTGGTTTTTAGCGATAAAACCTACCGTGTAAACTTCCAGCATTTTAAACATGGTGGTAAAGATTATAAAGCCCTTGACCTTAAAAAGAACGCACCTATTATTGGTGAAATTCTTGAAATGGTTGGCCAGGCAATCTTTACGGAAGTTGTAGTAGTAACCGCCAAATCTAAAAAATAATGCCAGATCCAATCTACGCAAATTTACCCCGTGAATTAGCCTACGGTGGAGATAACACTGGTGGCATGGGTACCGAAGTATTACTTGCCACGGAAGAAATGTTTGATATCATTAAGGGTACGAAAGTTACCGGTTTACCCGGTGATTCTGTTACCATTGATGGTAGCCACGTTTTTGCACCTAACCCTGATGCATCACCTGACGATTACGGCTTTATTAAAGCACGTACCGAGCAGGACATATCAGAGTTTATGTCGGAAGCCCAAGGTGAAAACGGTGGGCGCACCTTCAAAGGGACCTTAAAAATTGCTTTAGTCGGCCAAGGTAAAACCTTGATTGAACAAGCAAGGGTTTTAAAAAACCGTTATGGTATTGCGCTAATAAAAATGATAGACAAAAAGGCCGGAACCGGCGCACCTGTTTACATTCAAATTGGCTCGGGTGATATGCTATGCAACTTTGTACCGGGTTGGGGAGTAGGTCAAGGCCCTGCGGGCAAAAAGCAAGGTAACATTACCATAGAAGCCTCTATGGTATCACCATGCTACTTCTACGAAGGCGCCATTACTCATTTAACTGTAGCACCATAATATGGAAACTAACAACGAGAAAAAAAGAGAGGCCGCAAAGCTTAGCGAAAAGACGGCCAAAAAATTTGAACTAACCGCAAAGGTTCGTCAAATCTATTATATCCCATGCCATCAATTTGGCACTATGAAAGTAGAGGATATAACGCCGGAGCAGGCAAAGGAATTGGTTGAAAAAGGTTGTACCCTATTGAAGTCAATAGAGAAAACTGAAAAAGAACCCGAAACCGCACCCGCTTCAACCGGTAAAAAATAATAATAGAGTACCTGCCGCACTCAGGTCTCGGCTTGCACAAATAAATCCCCCGTAGTAATACGGGGGATTTTTGTTTTATAACAATAAACAGTTACTTTTACAACGCGAAACATCATTTAATAAAGTTACCCCACTAAAGGCATTATGTGCCGGGCACCTTGCCTTTTAGGCATTGGTGGCGTGTGGGTAACTACATGGTGTTTCGCGACAACCCGGCACACCTATTATGGCTAAATCAATCGGTTACAAAAGCAACAATTACAGGGATGAAGTAGAAGCTGATATCGTTATTCCTAACGATGAAACTCCTGATGAACTAACCGCTGCAATAGATTATTCTTATATGCCGGCCGCTAATTTTGCAGATGCTCCTGAAACGGTTACGTTGGTAGAAATTTGGCAACAGGTAAAAGGCCAGTTACCTGATTATATCAAAATTGATATTTTACCGAAGGCATTAACCCGGATGGGTTTTGTAAATAAAAATTTTAGCGGCGTTATTCTGTACGCTGTAAAGCCCGTCTAGGGGCTGCTGTCTTTTTTTTCGCGCTTTGCTAGACATAGTTTAGCAATGTGGAAATTTCCGCTATACGTCAATTTCTTGCCAACCCTGAAGACTTTGCCAGGGGTGTGGAATTGTATTGCCTATACGGTACCAACGAGGCCCTTAAACATCTTTTTTCAAACAGCCGCAAAAGTGATTTCATTTTAAAAAAATTACTGGAAGGTTTAGAGAAAGTTATAGTTGATAATCCACTACCGAAGGCCTCTCCCAAAACAGTTGCCGGTAAAACTACAGGAAGCCCTGATGAATGGGTGTTTACTCTTTGCGGCCGGTATAAAGCACATTATACTGAGTTGCCGGAAAATATATGGACGTTGAAAAAACAGAACGGCCAATACTACAGGGAGATTAAAAAATTACACGCTAAGTTGGAAGATACACCGGAAGGTCCCGAACTGGCAGAATTGGTTACATCCATCGTCAATATTTGTAAAGCATCACGGGCCAACCGTGTTGTGATAGATTACTTTTTGCAGTACCGCCGCAATGCGCCGGAGGCAAAAGAAAAAACCACAAACAAAACTAAAGAGGCTAAAGGGCTTAGCGATAACCCGGCACTACTGGTGCAGGAGCGTAATAATTTACGATCGCAAATCTCCAAAGCCGCAAAAAAAGGTAATGTAGCATTGGTTGCAAGCCTTACCGAAGAAAGGGACATGATTATTGAAAAATTAATCCGTCTAACCAATGCGTAAACCTTTGTTTGCAACATCGTCCCTTTCTTCCCCTGAAAAGGTGGAAGAAAAAGCCTTTGGTTTCAGTAATGCCAAACCCGGTACTATCAAGCCTGTTGACACTACAGCTTTAGATAGCATCCTTTCCAATATAGAAAAGGATTGCCTGGTATCCTACATCAACAAAGCAAAATTTAGTGCCCACAATATCCTGTTAAAGCTGTTGGCTATAACCGGCCCCGCCTATGTATTCTTAGCCAGTTGGGCAATAAGTGAGAAGCCGGTGAGGGATATTTTGAGCGCCTTGGCCGCTGGAAAAATTATAGAGCTGCATTGCCTTTTTGATGCCGACGTGAGAAGCAAAAACCCCAAAGCTTACCAGTTAGCTATAAACAATTTCCCAAACATTGGGCACGCTAAAACCCATGCTAAAGTAATTGTGATCATAAATGATGATTGGGCAATAACCGTTTCATCATCCCAAAACCTTAGTAATAATATGCGCTGGGAACAGGGCACCGTGTTAGAAAACAGAGCCACGGCCGAGATGTACTCCCAGTGGATTTTAGACCAAATCAAAAGCTATAACGATGCGGGCTGATGATCAGGAAGTACAATGGACGATTGAAAGGAATTTAAAGGTTAACCGGTGGAGCAAGGATACCCTAACGCTCATAATAGCAGAGATACCAAAGGCCGGTATAGATGCCACACCGGAAACATTAAAACAAGTAAAGTATGGTACAGGTAAAGAGTATGGCAGAATAAATAGAATCGGCTTCAAATTCCCGCGGCACTTGGTATTTGTGCATAAAGGCGTTTCCAGTGGATGGACAATAAAACCCAAGGGCTCCGGAACGGTTGTGCGAACCGCCAAAGGCCCGATGGTTAAAGCAAGGGTACCAAAGCCCTTTTTTAATCAAATACTAGAAAAGAAAGTACCCGAATTATCACAAACAATATCAGACTTACACGCTAAACGGATTGCAAGCCGGGGCGCTGAACTGCTGGCAGGCGAAGAAATTAACGCCACCAGATTGTTCATCAAATGAGCCAAGTTACAAGTAGAGCACAAATTAACGTTTACATCAATGAAGGCAGCGCTGTTGCCTCCATGAAGAAACTGGATAGCCAGTACGCCAAGATAGTTCAGAAGCAATTAGGCCTACAGGAAGGCTCTAAAAAGTGGCAAAAACTTGAAGAGCAAAAGAAGGAGATTGTTGCGCAATACGACAAGCTTGCCAAGAGTATTGATATTACTAAGCTAAATCTACAAGATTTACAAAGTGAGCAAAAACGGTTAAATGGCCTACTATCTAAAGTTGATTATGGTACCAAAGGTTACCAGCAATTACAGAAGGAATTAACGGCTGTAAATGGTCGAATTAAAGAGGTAAAAACAGGTTTAGGTCCGTTTGCCCAAGCATGGACCAAACTGAAAACAGAACTGCTTTCAGTACAAGGTATTTTTATGGGCCTGTTGGCCGGAGGGTTTCTAACCTCTCAAATTGTAGGCTTTATAAAAAGCCTTGGTGATTTGGATGATCAGCTTGCCGACATCCAAAAAACCACCGGTATGAGCGCCCAAGAAGTTGAAGAACTTAATAAGCGCTTTGGGCAAATTGATACCCGCACATCTAAAAAAGATCTCCGGGAAATGGCAATTGTCCTGGGGCAAATGGGCTATTCCAAGGATGATATTTTTCAAACGGCCGCGGCCGTTGATAAACTAGCCGTTGCCCTATCCGATGAGTTTAGCGGCGGCGCGGCGGAAGTTGCCGGCACGATGGGTAAGCTACGCAACGTGCTTACCGATATGCGCACAGGTGATGCAGCCGATGATATGCTAAAGCTTGGTAATGCCTTAAACGTATTGGGTGCGGAAGGTATTGCCACAGGGCCTATAGTAGCCGAATTTGCTAACCGTATAGGCGGTGTGGGTATAACCTTCGGAATGACCTCCGGGCAAGTGTTAGGACTATCGGCTGCGATGCAGGAGATGAATATTTCGGCGGAGCGTGGTTCTACAGCCGTTGTAGGCATTTTACAAAAAATGACTACCCATACTAAAGAGTTTGCCCACGTAGCCGGTATGAGTGTAGAAGCATTTACCGAAATGGTAAATAATGACATATACGGGGCATTTATAAAAGTATCAAAAGGTGCGGCTGAAAACGCCCAAAGCGCAACGCAACTAGGTGAGTTGCTAAAGGATTTAAGCGCTGACGGTGCAAGGGTATCAGAAGTATTTACCAAGGTGGGTAATAATACCCAATTAGTAGCAGACAAGGTAGCTACTGCAACAAAGGCCCTTGGCAATACTGAATCTATCATGGCAGAATTTGCCATTAAAAACAACACCCTAGGGGCGCAAATTCAAAAGCTTGAAAAGGATTTTTACAAGCTGTTTGCCAATGAGGATATTAAGAAAGGTGTAATTGACCTGGTTAAAGGGCTTTCAAACCTGCTAAAAGCACTTAAAGACAATGCCGGCACTATAGTAGTAATGCTACGGGTTGTAGGTTCGCTAATAGTATCGTGGGGCACCTACAAGCTAGTAACTATGGCTAATACTGACGCTGTAAAAGGCTTTGGAAAAGCATTAATAGCCACTATTGAACTACTCTACCTACAGGTTAAAAACCTTGGCGCTGCTAATACTGCAAGTGGGGTATATAAGCAAGGAATGTTTTCGCTAAATGCGGCTTTTACCTCATTAAAAGGAAGCGTAAAATCATTATGGGCTGCATTCTTGGAAAATCCATTAGGATGGATAGCAGCGGGTTTTTCATTGATTTATACACTCGTTCAACAATTCGGTACCAGCATAAAATCTACGTCGGATGTTCTAAAAGAATTAAACGAAGTTAGGAAGCAATTTGGCGAGGATGCAGCCAAAGAGGTTGGCGAAATACGTGCGCTGTTTGATGCATTGCGTAGGGTTAAACCGGAGAGCCAAGAATTTATAAGGTTAAAGCAGGAACTAAACGACAAGTACGGTGTTACGCTGGAAAACTACAGTAAAGAACTTGGCTACCTTGACCAATTAGAACGGGCTGAAAATAAGCTAATAGGTGCGCAACTAAAGAAATTAGCCATTAAATCAAAGGATGAAGAGATAAGTAAAATCTATTCTCAAATTTTCAATTTAGAAAAAGAGAGGTTAGAACTGGAAACTAAAATCCCTAATGCATCAACTGCATATTTTGGTAAAGGTGATGATGGCGGCGGCGCTGGTTCGCGCGGTATAAAAAACGCTAAGCAATCAATGATTGATAGGGTTACAGAGATTGGCAAAGAACTGGTAGAATTAAACGATGAGATTGGTAATGTTATAGGCACTACCGATGTACTGTTAAAGACTTTCACGGAAAAGTACGATAACAAAATGACATCAGCCCAAGAACTTTTGTGGGACCAGGGAGTTGGCGCAACAATGCCGGGGGCAAAAAATAAAAGCACTACACCGGAAGGGCCTAAGAAAAAAAACACAGGTACTTATGTTCCGCTAGACGATGACAAAACGCGAAAAAGCGTAGACTTTCAGATAAGCGAAATTAAGCGGCTAAATGATGCTGTACATGGTTTCCAAAACGACATTATTAAATCCGGTTATGGTGCAGGGCAAAAAGAAATGTTCGATCTGCAGGAGCGTTACGATTCGGAAATTAAACTAGCCCGAGATACCTATAAACTAATACAAAAAGAGTTAAAGCGTAGCGACTTAAAACCGGAGGAACGCGAAAAACTTGTAAAAAGTGGTGAGGAGTTATTAAAGTTAGAAGTTGAGATTGAAGAATTACGTTGGAAAGCAGTAATAATAAAACGTAAAGAAATTGCTGAAAAGCGCCTAAACAATACAAAGGAGACGTGGGAAAAGCAGATAAAACTT
>JANOCJ010000315.1:0-19236 GCA_031412115.1 Flavobacteriales bacterium | reverse complement strand
GGCCGTTGCCGCTGCCGCCTGCTGTTTGCTCTAAATTACCTGCTACGCGCGTAAATGTTTGCCCGGCATTTTCTGAATAATAGATGCTGTAAACACTGTAGTTGGAGAATACCACAAATAGCTTGTCGCCATCATTAGGGTCAACCGCTATACACGATACAAAGCCCGCCGCCGGCATTACTGACGGGGCGGTGGTTGAGGTAATATCAGTTACCGTTGGGGTATTGCTATCGGCATTATCAATACGATAAATTTTTCTTCTATCAGTACCAATATAAACGCGGTGCGCAGGTGTTTTACAAGCAGCAATAGCCGTTATGCTGCGCGATGTATCAATAGTGCCCGCAATAAAATCCCAGCCTAAATCACTCGGAACATACGTATTGTTGGGTGTAAACTGGTCTAAACTGCGGTTTCGGAACAGACGGTCGCCGCCGCCCATGTACATAATATTGTTGTCTACAGGGTCAAGTACAAAGGGGTTAATAAATTCGTACTTGGTAGTATCAATAGTAATAGGGTCAATTCGTATCAGTTGGTTTATTTGCCCTGTACCACTATTCATAGTAGATTTTACTACGCGGCCTTGCTGGCGAGAATAGTAATAATACTGGCCATCATCGGTAATAGCGCAATGTGCCCCATCGCCATTAAAAGGCAATGTCCAGTTAAATTGCGGGTTGGTAGAGTTGGTGTACAGCGTACCGTTATCCTGCGTCCCGGCAATAATTACAGGGTCGTTAGCCTGGGCTTTGTTTATGCCTAACGTATAAAGTTGGATTGATAAATACCCACGGTTTAAAGGTGTCCATGTTACACTATTTGCCATTACATCTTCCGTACGAAAAAGGCCACCATCGTTGGCCACAATAAACTTATCGGGATTAGACGGCAGAAAAGCAAATTCGTGCTGGTCGGGGTGGTTGTTTGGGTACGAACCAAAGAAGGGTGTGGTGCTACCAATACCATAACCCCCAATTTGTGTGGTGTTGGTTGATGTAGCAAACCCATCGGTAGAGCGGAAAATATTAGTGCCGCCAATAATAACGGTGTTAGCATCATCGGGCTTAACTTTTACCACTAAATTATATCCACCTTGGGCATTAAAATTACCAAACTGGCTGCCATCGTTAGGCAGGTTAAGCGATCGGTCTTCCCAAGTGCCACCGGCACCGCTACCATCGCCACTTACGTAGGTATATTTCCAAAAGCTGTTTTGTTCTTCATCGCCCTGAAAATCGGTAGTGGTTTGCCCGCTGCCCGGTGTTACCGCTAAAAAGTATACCTCGTTTTGGTTTTGGGGGTTGTAGCCCATTACAATTCTGTCAAACGCAGGGGCAAAATTTATTGGGGTAACATTTGTCCAGTTAATGCCATCGGGGCTACGCCAAATGCCGCTTTGGCTCCCATCGTTGCTTAGCGTGGCATAAACCGTTCCGTCGGGTGTTACCATAACATCGGTAAAATAGTTTTGGTTGCCGGTGCCGCCACGCGCTACTGTCCAGGTTGTTCCGCCATCGGTACTGCGCCATACAGCGCCGTAAGTGGCTGCATATACTTCTTCCTCGGTGGTGTTAGATGGGTCGGTAGCAACACGCCAAACCAAATCCCAAACGTTATCAAAAATTTGCGGGGTATTGTTACCTGTTGATGCTAAGTGCGCCCATGTATTACCACCGTCGGTCGATTTAAAAACACCATTGCCTAAAAAGAATGCGCCGCCGCCGCTGGCCGAGTTGCCATAAGCTTCGCCGGTGCCGTAGTACCAAGTGTTGGTATGGCCGCTGCGGGTATCTTGCGTTATGCACGATACGTTAAAAAGTTGGTCGAGTGCTGATGAGCGGTTCCACGATTGGCCTGCATCGGTACTGCGCCAAATGCCGCCGGCTATAGCGCCTACTAAAATGGTGTTTTCATTAGTTGCATCAAAAGCCAATGCACGTGTGCGGCCGCCATGGTTCCATGGCCCGCGCGATTGAAAATCGACGGTTGAGTTGGTGCTTTTGGCAATGCTTATGCCACCATCGCTGGGCAAAGTAGCAGCAAAAGCCAATTCTTTGCTGCGCATATCGGCAGGTATTTTACCGTCGGGCCCGGCCAAACGGCGCCTTTCCCACTGCCAGCGGGCGCTACTTTCAACATTTGCTTCGCCGCCGCGTTTATTGCGTTGTTTAATAATTTTTACGCCCGTATTTTCGGGTTTAAGAAAAACAAAAGCAGTACAAAAACTAACGGCTGCCAATACACAAACAAGGGGAGTAAAATTTCTATTCATAGCAAATGTTAAAAGAATATATCTCAAAAGTAGTGAACGCTTTTAAACTTGCCTAAATTTGGCTGTAAACATTTTGATTATGAGCAACCCGGTACAGGAATATTTTCAATCGAGGATGGGACAGGATTTAGGTGAGTTTTCTCCCCCGTTTAGCCGCTGGCTGGGAGGTAAATTTACTGAGTTGACAGGCGATGCCGCCGCAATGGAGTTTATTGTGCGCGAAGATATGACCAATCCCATGCAAATGATGCACGGCGGTGTACATGCCGCTATTATTGACGAAATGACCGGCCTTATGGTGGCATCGCTAGGGCTGCCTAATATTTATGTTTCTATAAACCTATCGGTTGATTTTGTGAGCAAAGCTAAATTGGGCGAGACTGTTGTTGCCCGTGCTACGCTTGATAAACAAGGCAATATGGTTATGAACACCAGTTGCGATATACGTAATAAAGAAGGGCAGCTTCTTTCTCGCGGCACTTGCATTTTAGTCAACACAAATAAAGAGCGCGTTTACAGTAAATAATTTTATCGTGGCAATACCTTCACAATCTGCGCAAACAGCAACATCCAACGCAAACTATAAACCGGCGTTAGTAGCGTTAACCACCCTCTTTTTCATGTGGGGATTTTTAACCTCGCTCAACGATATATTAATACCGCATTTAAAGGCAATTTTCGATTTGAATTATACGCAGGCCATGCTGGTGCAAACGGCATTTTTTATTGCGTATTTTATCATGTCCATCCCTGCGGGGATTGTAGTTAGCCGCTTTGGTTACCGCACCGGAATACTACTAGGTTTAGGCGTTGCAGCCCTTGGGGCATTTCTGTTTTACCCGGCGGCGGCCTTGCCATCATTTCCCATGTTTTTAATTGCACTGTTTGTGTTGGCTACAGGTATAACGGTGTTGCAAGTAGCGGCTAATCCATATGTGGCTATACTTGGGCCGGAAAAAACTGCATCCAGCCGTTTAACACTATCGCAAGCGCTAAATTCGTTAGGGCATACTATTGGGCCATACATTGGCGCTGCCATTATTTTAGGGGGATTGGGCTTAACATTAAATCAGTTGGAAGCCCTTAGCAAAGCCGATAAAGCGGGCATGGTGCAGATGCCATATCTTATTTTAGGTGCAGCCTTGTTTCTGTTGATGATAATAATGGCGGTAGTAAAGCTGCCTGTAATTTCATCGGTAGAAGACCATAAAAACCACAAGCTAAGCGATGCTTTACAACACCCCGGTTTATTGCTCGCCGCGGTAGGCATATTTGTATACGTTGGCGCCGAGGTTTCTATCGGTAGTTTTTTGGTAAACTTTTTAGGGCAGCCCAATATTGCAGGCTTTACCGAAGAGAAGGCCGGGCAATATGTTTCGTACTACTGGGGCGGCGCTATGGTGGGGCGGTTTTTAGGCTCGTGGGTGATGCAAAAAGTACAGCCCGCGCGCGTATTGTTTTACTGCGGCATTGCAGCCGGCGTATTGGTATTGCTGACTATGCTAGGCACAGGCCATGCCGCTATGTATACCATTTTGGCGGTGGGTTTTTTCAATTCGGTAATGTTTCCCACCATATTTACCCTAGGCATAAATGGTTTAGGAAAACTCACCAGCCAAGGCTCAGCCATTATGATTATGTGCATTGCCGGTGGCGCAGTTATTCCACTATTACAGGGTGCGTTGGCCGATAGCGTTGGTATACAAAAAGCCTTTATACTGCCTGTGCTTTGCTATGTGTATATAGCGTGGTTTGCGTGGGGTAGGAGGGGGTAGTTATTCTACAATATAGGTGTAGTAGTTTAATGTGCCTTCAACAGGTTCGATGTCCGTTTGGTTAAACATCTTGGTAATGTACCCGCTTGAATCTGCCATAAAACGGTAAGAAAAAGCATAGCTTGGTCCTTGTCCGGGCATACTTGGCGCTGTTGACATTTGTGCGCAAACATTGTGTGGATTATTGCCGGTTAGTTTATTATCACCTACAATAAATGACGGAGAGAATAAGTCAACTTTAAATACGAGTGTAGTATTATAGCTATACGATAATGCACTAGAATAATTAGATAAGTTACCTGCATTGTTCCAATTGGCATTTAGTGCAGTACCGTGAAATCGCACTTTTGATAGATAATTCAAACTATCATACTCATAAAAAGTACTATCTGTTAAATCGCTAAGAAAACTATATTTAGCTAAGCCATTTGTATCTAACCTGTATATTCTATTGGTAATAACAGAGCTATCGGCATTGTGTGCAACAATAGATGCGGTAGTATCATTCAACATATAATAGCGCGTAAATTTCATCAGCGCATTGGTAGCCGCATCATACTCGTAATAGCGTGTTATTTTGTTCTGGTTGTCAATATAAACAACAAATTTTCGCTTTGAAGTAAAGGTTGTATCGTTGGGGTTGGTTGTGTTATTCTCCTTCTTACACGAATTATTTAGTAAGATAAAAGTCAATCCTAATAAAAATAAAGGCAGCAGCTTTTTCATATACAAGTTTACGCTTATTGAAGCTGAAAAACAAATACCTAAAAATCCACTTCAACCACCAGCGGGCAATGGTCGCTGTGCATGGCTTCGGGTAAAATAACGGCACGGCTTAGGCTGCTGTCTAACGGGTGGGTTGATAAATGATAATCAATACGCCAGCCCAGGTTTTTAGCGCGAGAGTTAAAACGGTAGCTCCACCAGGTGTAGTGGTGTGGGTCGGCATTAAAACGGCGAAAGGTATCGGTAAAACCGCTATTCATAAAACCTTCCATCCACTCGCGTTCTTCGGGCAAAAAGCCGCTGCTTTTGGCGTTGCTCTTCGGGTTGTGAATATCTATAGCGCGGTGGCAAATGTTATAATCGCCCGAAATAATTAGGTTGGGGCGTTCCTTTTTCAGTACATCAATATAAGGCTGAAAATCGGCCAGGAATTTCATTTTAAAAGCCTGTCTTTCATCGCCACTGCTGCCTGATGGAAAGTATGCGCTCATAACAGATACATCGCCAAAATCGGCACGTAAAATGCGGCCTTCGTTATCATATTCGGCTATGCCGCAGCCGTACACCACCTCGGTAGGCTGGTGGCGGGTAAGTATGGCCACACCACTGTAGCCCTTTTTTTGCGCGGGGTACCAGTAGCACTTATACCCTAACGATTCAAAAATAGAAAGGTCCAGTTGGTCGGGTTCGGCCTTTACTTCTTGTAGGCAAACAATATCAGCTTCGGTAGCTTTTAGCCACTCGGCTAATCCTTTAGAAAGTGCGGCCCGTATGCCGTTTACGTTGTATGAGAGTATTTTTTTCATGCTTTAAAATATTTTAGTTGGCAGTTGGCGGTTCGCGGTTGGCAGCTTTATTACCGGCAACGGGCAGCTGAGAACCGGCAACTATACTTATTTTCACTTTTTTCCGTTAACTTTAGTGTTAAAACCTTTTACTAATGCTTGCCGCGCAAATGTATAGAGAGGCTAAATTGCAAGTTAAATGCACCCGGGGGTTAAATACGTTACGTTGGTTTGTTGTTTGGTGTTTGCGCTTGTTTTACAGGCACAAACCACCCCCAATTTGCGTACGGTTTACATTAGTACCGCCAAAGATACGGCAGTGCTCGATACGCTGAGCGCCATACCCGGCACGTTGTTATTAAGTTCTGCTTCGGGCGATTCGGTGCCGCAAAACCTATACACGTTTGATTACATAAACGGCCGCATAATTTGGAACCGGAAAGAGTTAATAAAAGCCGGTTTTACGAGCGATAGCATTAAGGCGGTTTACCGTGTGTTTCCGTATAAATTTAACAGGCCGTATTCGCACAAGCAATTTGAAAAAGCCCTGCCTACGCGCACCGGTATTCCCAATCCGTTTCAAATTACGGGCGATAAAACGCGCGAGGATATTTTTAAGTTTGACGGCTTGAACAAAAGCGGCGCCATATCGCGCGGCATAAGCTTTGGCAATAATCAAGATGTGGTGGTGAATTCTAATTTAAACCTCCAACTATCGGGTAAACTGAATGACGAAATTGAAATTACGGCTGCCATTACCGACGATAACATCCCCATACAACCCGACGGAAATACGCAGCAGTTGCAGGATTTTGACCGCGTATACATTCAATTAGCAAATAAAAACACCAAACTTATTGCGGGCGATTTTCAGATAAACCGCCCCGAAAGCTATTTTATGAATTTTAACAAACGCCTAAAGGGCGGTAGCTTTAGTACCCGGTTTGTTGCGTTGGATAATGAAGATACCACCAAGCAGGGCATAAATAAACTTACGGCATCACTAGCCATTGCACGCGGACGCTTTGCGCGAAACCAAATACAGGGTGTTGAGGGCAATCAAGGCCCATACCGTTTGCGTGGCAATAACAACGAAACGTTTATCATTATCCTCTCAGGGTCAGAGAAAGTGTATATTGATGGAAGGCTTATGAAACGTGGGCAGGAGAATGATTACATTATTGACTATAACACGGCCGAGGTAACGTTTACATCGCGGGTTATGATTACCAAAGACATTCGTATTTTTATTGAATTTGAGTATGCCGATAACAACTATTCGCGCACGCTGTATTACTTTGGCGATGCCTTTGAATGGCAAAATGTAAAGCTGCGTTTTAATGTATATTCTGAACAGGATTTAAAAAACCAACCGCTGCAACAAACGTTGGATAGCCAGCAACGGGAGATATTAGCCGATGCCGGCGACAGTTTGCAATTTGCCGTTACCCCTAATGTGGATACCGTTGCGTTTACCAATAACCAAATTTTGTACCGCGCTGTAGATACGCTGGTAAACGGTATGCCAACCGTAAAATATAGTTATTCAACCGATAGTACGCTGGCAAAATACCGTGTGGGCTTTAGCGTAGTGGGCGCTAATCAAGGCAATTATGTGCTCATAAATTCATTGGCCAATGGCAAGGTTTATCAATGGGTTGACCCTATTAACGGCGTGCGCCAAGGCAACTACGAACCCATTATACAGCTTGTTCCGCCTAAGGTAAAACAGATGTACACCTTTGCGGGCGATTTTGCCATTACCAAGAATTTAAAAACGGGTTTTGAGGCGGCTTATTCTGTCAACAATGTTAACGCTCTCTCTAAAAAAGATAAAGATAACGATGGCGATATTGCCTTGAAATTTTACCTGCAATACAGCACCAAATTATCGCGCAAAGATACTGTTGACCCATGGGTGCTAAACACTACCGCGGGGTACGAACAGGTTAACCAAAATTTTTCGGCTTTAGAGCGTTTTCGTAATGTGGAATTTGACCGCGACTGGAACCTACGGGTACTTACCCAGCCCGAGGCACAATACATTCCAAGCCTTACGCTGGCGGTGCTTAACAAAACAAATGGCAATGCATCGTACAAGTTTACATCGTTTGTTAGCGGGCCTGTTTACAGGGCTTATCAAAATGCTTTTACGTCCGATTTGCATTACCGCGGCTTTAAATTTTGGTTTATAGGCAGCCAAACGGAAACCAAGGGCGTGGCTGAGAATACGTCTTTTATCCGCCATAGGGCCAACATTGCAAAAAATATAAAAAACGTAATTATTATTGGCTTTAAAGATGAGCAGGAACGCAACCTGTTTCGCAATGCGGATACCGATACGTTATTGCCTGCATCGTACCAATTTTTCGACTATCAGTTTTACGTTACCAATGCCGATACAACCAACATGAAAGTGGGTACTTTTTACCGCCGTCGTACCGATTGGCTGGAGCGTGGAAACGGCCTGCAAAAAAGCAGTATAGCCGATTGGGCGGGCGCAAATTTTGAACTGCTGAACCGCAAAAACAGCAGCCTTAAAGTGTTGGCTACCTTCCGTTCATTACGCATTATTGATACTACGCTTACTGCACAAGCGCCCGATAATTCGCTGGTAAACCGTATTGAATATACGCTGCGTATATGGAAAGGCGCTATTACTACCACTACATTTTATGAGGTAGGTTCAGGATTGGAAGCTAGAAAGCAATTCTCGTACGTGCAGGTTGCTACCGGCCAAGGCGTTTATGCGTGGATTGATTATAACGCCAATGGCGTGAAGGAATTGAACGAGTTTGAAATATCGCCCTTTGCCGACCAAGCCAACTACATCCGCATTTTTACCCCGACTAATGACTATGTAAAAACCTATTCAAACCAGTTTAACCAGGTTGTAAATATTAACTTTGATAAAGCGTTTAAGCAGAAAAAGGGGTTTGGCAAATTCCTTTCCCGTTTTTCTAACCAAACAGCGTATCGTATTGAACGAAAAACCACACTTAGCGACTTGGTAAATGCGCTAAACCCGTTTGCTAGCGAGGTGAATAGTACCGATTTGGTTTCGCTTAATTCATCGGCACGTAACACGTTTTATTTTAACCGTACCGACCCTGTGTATAGTATTGATTTTAACTGGCAGGATGTACGCAATAAAACGCTGATGGTTAATGGTTATGATAGCCGTGTAAACACCTTTATGGCGCTGCGTGGGCGATATAATGCAACCAAAAAAATCACTATAAATATTGAGTTAAAAAAAGGCTCGCGCGGTTCGTCATCGCAGTTTTTAAGTAATAGAAATTATACTATTGATTTTTACCAACTGGTACCCAATTTTGTGTTTCAGCCCAATGTGGCTTTCCGCATATCGCTTAGCTACGACCTAGCTAACAAAGCAAACCGTCCCGAGTTTGGAACACAAAAGGCCATTAACCACAATGCGGGTATTGAAATAAAATACAACCAGCTAAACAAAGGCAGCTTGCAGGTAAAATTCAACTACATAAACATTACCTACAACGACCAACCCAATACACCGTTGGCGTATGAGATGCTGGAAGGCTTGCGTGCCGGGCAAAACATGACGTGGAACGTATCGTACCAACGTAACCTGTCTACCAACCTGCAAATGACATTAACCTATGATGGGCGCCGCCCTGAAGGGTTAAAAACAGTACATACCGGAGGTATGCAGTTAAGGGCGTTGTTTTAGGATGCCTCTCCCCATATTTCAACCTTGTTGAAATATTTCCCCTTTCCATAAAATGGAGAGGGGGTGGATTCCGCCACAGGCGGAACACGGGGTGAGGTTACTAAGCTGCCAATTTTTTTACCAATGCCCTTTTTGCAATAGGCAAATAGGTTTCGGTATAGGGCAATTCAATATCGCTAATAATGGCATATACCGCTGGGTTGGGCATTTTGGGCAAAGCGCGTATCAACTCAATTTTCATGTGCTCGGGTGTGTTTACAATGCTGCGTTTATACGTGCCAATATGCAACGTATGCAGGCTGCGGTATTTCTCTTCTTTTTCAGTAAATAAGGTAGACTGGTACTCGTAGATCTCGGTGTCTTTTGTAACGGGGTGAATGAGGAACATGTACCCCTCGTTGGTATATAGCGGCACAACGCCTATCGGCTCAACTTTTAAGCGGCTTTCCACATCGTCGTAAATCTCTTTTCCGGTGCGTAAATAATGATGAAATTGCGGGATTGAGAAGTCAATTATTTCTTCCAACTCGGCCATCAATGCATCGTTCTGTACCAGCTTTTCGTAACTAATTCGCAGGTTCTCCCAGTCAAGCTGTTTGGCCTTTTCAGGAAATGCATTAAATAAATTTTTGGTATTTTCTTTCAGTGCTACCAGTTGCGCGTAGTGGTCTACCAAATCGGCAAAGTGTGGGTACAGCTTGCGCTCGTCAAAATTTTGCTGCACTTCGGCCAAGTAAGCCAACAGTATATAACGCTTATATTCCGCGTCAATCACATCTTCTGTTAGCCAATTTTTGCTTAACAATTTCATAACGGGTGTATTGAGGGTTATATATTCAACGTTAATAAGGGGGCAAAGGTTCATTTTGCCAATAGTTGTGGCTTTGCTTTTCAACAAAGGCATGTTATTTAAAGAGGGTGCAGCTGTGTAAAGCCCGCTTGGCATAGCCCTAATTTTGTATCAAAGCAAATAGTGTACGTATGAAAAATTTCGTTTTTAGTGTGGCGGCGTTGGCAGCATTAACTTTTACAGGCTGTGTGCCGGGCCGTATACATGATGAGTTGAAGGCCAAATATGACGGGTGTGTTACTGAACGTGATAGCCTGAATGCTCAGAATAAAAGCTTAAAGGCAACGGTGAATGAGAAAACGGATGAGGTAACGGAACTGAATAAAAAGGTAACTGACCTTAGGCGCGACACAACCATTATGGGCAACACACTGCGCAAAATAACCAACAACTACGAGCAGCTAAATAAAACCTACGACCTGTTGCTGCAGAAAAACAAAGAGTTGCTGGAAGGCAGCGAGCGCGATACAAAAAACCTTACAGGGCAATTGTTTATTACCCAAAAAGATTTGCAGATGCGCGAAGACAGCCTGAATAAAATGTCGGCGGAATTGGCAGCTAAAGAAAGGCGCTTGGGCGAATTGCAAAATATTTTAGACAGGAAAGATTCGACCGTAAATGCGCTGAAAAAAATTGTAACCGATGCATTGGTTGGTTTTAACAACAACGGCCTAACTGTAGAAATGAGGAATGGTAAGGTTTACGTATCGATGGACGAAAGCCTGTTGTTTGCATCTGGCAGCTCAAAAATTGATATCAAAGGTGCCGAAGCAATTAAAAAATTGGCACAGGTTTTAGCAGAAAATCCTGACATTAATGTAATGGTAGAAGGCCATACCGACGATGTGCCGATGAAAGGCAGCGGCGATATTAAAGACAACTGGGATTTGAGCGTAATGCGCGCCACCACGGTTGCTAAATTGCTTATCTCGTCGGCTAACGTAAACCCTACACGCATTACAGCATCGGGCCACGGCGAATTTTTGCCTATTGCTACCGGCAAAACACCGGAGGCACGCAAAAAGAACCGCCGCACCGAAATTATCCTTACCCCAAAATTAGACGAGTTGTTTAAAGTAATTGAAAGCAACTAACCTTGTTTACCGTTATTGAATATTTACGCAAGCGGTTGGAACAGCCGCTTCCCGGCTGGGTGGCACACCAGCTTATGGCACCGCCTGCGCGCCGCGGTATTACTACCGAAGACTATGAGGAGCGTAAAAAAACAGCGCGCCTAGGCAGCGTATTAATATTGTTTTTTCCGGTAGATGGTGTGTTGCATTTAGTGCTTACACAACGGCCGGAGTATGACGGTACACATTCAGGGCAGGTATCTTTTCCGGGAGGAAAGATGGAGGAGTTTGACAAAGACTATGTAGCTACCGCCTTGCGTGAGGCTAACGAGGAGGTGAACATCAACCCGGAGGATGTAGATGTGTTGGGGCAGTTGACTGATTTATACATTCCGCCAAGTAATTTTTTAGTATTTCCTGTTGTTGGGTTTATGGATAAAAGGCCCGATTTTATTCCGGAAGAACGCGAGGTGGTCGAAATAATAGAACTACCCGTAAGCGAACTATTGAAAGAAGAAAACCTAGGCGAAAGCAGTATTTTAATGAATAAAATATTCCGCTTTAATTCGCCCGCCTTTGTTTTTGACGGGCGCATTGTTTGGGGCGCTACCGCTATGATGCTGGCTGAGTTGCGCGAGCTATTGCGCGAAGCGGAATTGTAACCAAACTTTTTAGTGGATTAGAACGTTTTACTACTATGCAAAAATTGTTGCTATGTCTTTTTCTTTACATGTCTTTGCTGGTAAAGGCGCAAAGCACGCTTGATATTATTAACCCCAACCTTACCAATATTGAAAAGCCTTACTTATACCTTGGTGTAGATAATTTGGTGGTGATTAAAAATGCCCCTGCGTTGATGAATTACGACATGGAAATGACCAAGGGTATAATTACTGCCGGCGAAGAAAAACACACCTTTTTAATAAATGCCAAAAAAGATGGTATTGATACCTTAAAAGTAACATTTGGTGGTAGGGTTATTTATAAAAAAGCATTTATAATTGACAGGTTGCCCGATATAATGGTCACGGTAGGCAATATTACCAAACCCACAGCAGGGATTGATGAAATAATGATGCAGCCTATGTTGCGCGTTGCTTTGCCGGGTAGTTATTTAACCTTTCCTTTCACTATTAAATCGTTTGTTTTTTACACCAGCTATGCCAATAGTAAATCGCCTCAAATAGAAAATAGCGGGCCCTATTTTAATAAAGAAATTATTGATTTTATAAAAGGCCTGCGCAAAGGCACCACGCTTTATTTTACCGACGTTAAACTTGGCTCACCCGACGGGCTGCAGCGCACGGTGTCATCGTTTACATTAAAGGTTCAGTAGCGAAATATTATACTTTTAAAATAGAAGCGCTATGCAAAAACTGTTTCTATGCTTATTTGTATGTGTGCCATTTTTCATAAAGGCGCAGATGGATATTATTAATACATCAGTTTATGAGTCTAATATTCGATACTTGTATTGTGGTATTGATAATCTTATTAAGATAAAAGGCCTTGATGATACTACTTACACTCTAGTATCATCCGCCGGTAATTCAATAAAAAAGGCTGGTTTTGCTAATACATTCTATCTCTCGGTTAACCAACCCAATAGTATTGATACGTTAAAAATTATTAAAAATAATAAGGTTATTTATAAAGAGACATTTACTACTTCAAAACTAACAAGTGAGCCCCTTTTACGACTGGGAACTATAGGTAATTCAACCTCCGTAAAAGAATTATTGCTATCAAATGAGTTGATAATAGTTTTTCCTGAACCCTCAAAGTATTCTTTAAGTATTATCAGCTTTACGGTTGGAACCAGCAGAAACCTTAAAAAATATATACACTGCACGGAAAATTCTTTCACACCCAAAATATATTCTGTCCTAAGAAAGCTAAGACTAGGGGATAAGGTGTTTTTTGATGAAATAAAAGCGAGAGGGCCTGATGGTGCTACACGAACATTAGCGTCATTTTTCCTGATAATAGAATAGTAACCATTTTACTACAAAAACCACTTTCCATCAATCCCCATCCACTCCAGTGCAGTAGCGCTTAGCAATTGGTTTTGGGTAGCGGCATCAAAGCCGGCTTCGCGTATTAGTTTGCCGGGAATATCTTCGCCTAACGGAAAAGGATAATCAGTGCCCAGTGCCACGCGGTTTGCGCCAACTAATTCTACCAAATATTTCAGGGCCATTTTATCGTGTACCAAGCTGTCAAAATAAAATTTGCCCAAATAATTGCGGGGGTTTATGGCATTGTCAATCGCCACCAAATCGGGGCGACTGTCAAAGCCATGTTCTATGCGGCCAATGGTAAACGGAAAAGAGCCGCCACCATGCGCAAAGGCCACACGTAGTTTGGGAAACTGCTCAAACACGCCGCCAAAAATCATACTGCAAATAGCACGACTGGTTTCGGCGGGCATGCCCACCAACCAAGGCAGCCAATACTTACTCATCTTTTCGGTGCCCATCATATTCCACGGGTGGACAAAGATAGCAGCACCCAGCTTTTCTGCCGCTTCGTAAAACGGAAAAAGGCGTTTATCGTCCAAGTTAAATTCGCCCGTAGGCGCATCAATATTGCTGCCTATTTGCACACCGGCAAAGCCGAGTTCTTTAATGCAACGTTCCAGCTCTTGTATAGCCAAATCAGTGTCCTGCAAAGGCACTGTGCCTAGTCCGACAAAGCGCGCAGGGTTACGGCTTACCACTTCGGCAATGTGGTCATTCAGGTAGCGCGAAATTTCCAGCCCATCCTTTGGCTGCGCCCAATAGCTAAACATAACGGGAATAGTTGACAGCACCTGCACCGACACATGGTGGTGGTTGCATTGCTCAATGCGGCGTTCGCCACTCCAGCAGTTGTCTTCTATCTCCCTAAAAAACTTATCGCCCTGCATCATGCGTGCACAGCAAGGCTTGTGGTGGTCTAACCGTATAAAACTCCCATACCCGAATTTACTCGCCCAATCGGGCAAATTTTCGGGTATTATATGCGTATGAATATCTATTACTAATTCGCTCACTAAGACTTTTAGATTTTAGTTTTTAACTTTTAACCGGAACCGGTGGTTCCATAACTGTTCCGCATTTTTTGCAGGTGCGCAGCTCTGCTGAGGCGTAGAATTTCTCCATCACCTCTTTCAGTTTTACGGTAATATCATCCAACTGAAAATACTCTTCGTATAGCTTATCGCCGCAGTTTTCGCAAAACCAAAGGCAACCGTCAGTCTCGCCGCCTTGGCGCACACGCTCTATTACCAACCCTACGGTATTGGGCCCGCGTTGCGGGTTGTGGGGTACCTTTGCCGGAAGCAAAAATATATCGCCTTCGTTAATCGGCATGGCCACAATCTTCTCGCCATCATGAATACGCACGGTTACATTGCCCTCTAGTTGGTAAAAAAATTCTTCGCTCTCGTTATAGTGAAAATCCTTGCGACTGTTAGGGCCGCCCACCACCATTACAATAAAATCGCCGGTGTTTTTATACACCACCTGGTTACCTACCGGGGGCTTAAGCAGGTGACGGTTTTCGTCAATCCACTTTTTAAAGTTGAAGGGTACTTGCATGGGGTATTTTACTATTTTACAGGGACAGCTTTATATTGGCAATTCACGAATTAATTCTTTTACCATTCTAATATATCTAGGATCAGTCTGGTATTTCAGTGCATCTTCAAATAATTCTTTGGCACGTTTATAATCATGTTGCAACGCTTTTAGCTTTCCATAATTTGAATAAACCTGAGCTAAACCATATTTATTGTTACTTGCTATTTCTATTTCTAAACTTTTTTTGTAAGCGTTTTCAGCATCAGCAAGCCTATTTTTTTCTTTACTAAGCAAATTGCCTAAACTATGATAAACCTGAGCTAAACCATATTTATTGTTATTTGCTTTTTCTATTTCTAAACTTTTTTTGTAAGCATTTTCAGCGTCAGCAAACCTATTTTTTTCTTTACTAAGCAAATTGCCTAAACTATGATAAACCTGGGCTAAGGTAAGTTTATCTTTAATTATTTCACCAATAGAAATACTTTTAATAAGTGCATTTTCGGCCTCTTTAAATTTAGTCGTGTCCTTGCTATATAAGTTGCCTAAACTATGATAAACCTGGGCTAAAGTATAATTGTCTTTTATTGTTTCACCTATAGAGATGCTTTTTATAAAAGCACTTTCAGCTTCTTTAAATTTAGTCGTGTCTTTGCTATATAAGTTGCCAAAACTATGATAAACTTGAGCTAAACCATAGTAATCATTAATTTGTATTCGAATATCTATGCTTTTTTTAAAAGCTTGTCCAGCCTCTTTAAACGTAGTTCTATTTCTACCGTACAAGTTACCTAAACTATGATAAACTTGAGCTAAACCATAGTAATCATTAATTTGTATTCGAATATCTATGCTTCTATTAAAAACCTGTTCCGCTTCTTTAGCTTTAGCCCGGTCTTTGCTGTATAAGTTACCTAAACTATGATAAACATGTCCTAAATGAAAGTCAAATTTGATTTCTTCTGCTAAAGCGATGCTGTCTTTATAAGTATTAAAAACATCATTAAAACTATATCTTTTCTTACTATATATTAATCCAATTAAATGTGATGCAATAGCTGCGTCCTTTTTAGAAGAATATGATTGGTCATGAAACTTCCAAACTGGCAAGAAATATTTCAATGCTGTTGAATAATCATTTTCGCGAGTTCTATACGCATGTATACCTCTAATAAAATAAGCACTTAGAATATGCGCTGGATAAGCCTCGCTTTCTTTAAATGTAATCCCTTCATCTATATAAAGTGATAACACCTTAGTGTTATCATGATTATTGTATTCTTCATCAGCCTCAAAAATTGAACGGAGTTTTTGAATAGCATTCTGTTGCTCATCAGGAATTTTTAGGCCTAATCGCATGGTTTGCAATTCAAAATCGCGTAACTCTATGTATGGCGCATTTGATGAATAATCAATGTGTTGTGACTTTAAAATTTTAAAGGCTTCTAGCTGATATTTTTGTTTGCTACCATTTAGCTTTTGTAAAGCAACCTCTCTTATTTTTGGTGCAATGCTCCAATAGTTCCTGTTTCTTTGTATTGTTAAAGGTAAGCTCTTAACCTCAGCTATAATATCCCTTGCATTGCCATTTGCAACCGAAGTGTTTTTTAATAATTGCGTAGCTATCTCATCATTTAAACTGGTAGAAACAGACAATGCACACACCGCATCTTTAATTAGGACGGGCAAATCATTTAATATTAGTTCTTCAGGTTGCACGTGCATTACTAATTTTGTCTATTTATTTTTCTATTTAATTTATACTGAAATAAAGTATAAGTAATCTTATTGTCCTCACTTACTATATCGCAACAAAATTCATTAATATCAGCTGGCGCAAAATGCTTTTCTAAATACTCTGTTGCCGCAGGAACAATATCGTTTACCTCTAAATCCTTTAACGGAGGAAATTTATCATCATCAAAATAATCACCTAAAACACCTGCATTATTTTCACACACAACTACTAATTGCAAGTTTTCTCTAACCATTTTCGTTACAAAAATGTTTTTAAACCATTTTTGAAAACCTATAGGAGCATCAACAAATCCAAATGAAAATTTACATATAATTATGTGCTGTAAATCACTCACAGCTTCTCTCAAATCATTTATAAAGTACTCAAAAATGGCTGTTATATTTTCCTGGTAATAATTTATTCTTGATTGTACCGGGTCGGGTATATTTATATTTACAGGTGTTAACGGCGCATTGATATCAACTGTCCCAAATGTACTCGCACTGGCCCCTTTGGCTATACTGGCATCAATAGTTAATAAAAACTGGCTGCTTAATGATGCAACATGCTGTTTATAAGCAGGAAATTTATCCCTTCCAATTTCAGATACTATGCTATCTAATAAACCATAGGCAGTTAAGGTTGAATCCGAATTTAAATCTGCCACATATTTTTTAAATTCATATTTAAATCCGGGTTCGGGTAATTCAAACCAGTCAATAATATCATCAATTTCACGATCGTCTTTAACAATCAATAAAAATTTATTTGAATCTGATGAAATCCATTTTACTAATTTCTTTTTGGCTTCTGCTCTATCTAGCCATCCTAATTTAGACATCACCGTATTTTTATATTACTATTTGTCTTTAACCTTAATATTTACTTTGCCAAACCATGTTGCTTTGGCTTTTTTACCAATAGACTTGTCTATTTTGATTAGTGGTTCCTGCTTATTTGTATTTCCCCCCCCCCCCCTTTTTTTTCTTTGAAAATATATAATCACCCCGGTAATAAAAGCTAAGCCAAGCCCCTCAAAAAGCCAGGCTCTATTTTCATATATCCACTTTACTGCTAATTCTAGCCATTTCATATACAATAGGTTTAAATTATATTGTACAATAATAATGAAGATTTAATAAATTAACTAATCAACGGCTACCCTCCTAAATACATACCGCTTACTATACTGGTCGCCGGGCCTAAATTTAGTATACACTTTATCGTATAAAACCAGCAGTAAATTATCGTTATCAATTTTAGCAATTTGATAATAAGCCACAGGCATATTGGTAGCCGTTTCGGCTTCGCCTTTGGTGTAATAATTATTCAGTATTAACGTATCACCGTGAATGGTATAATGCGAGGCTTCAACCGTGTCTGTTGGCAGTTTGTCAGGCGTAGCCGTAGTGTCATTCAAAATAGCGCCAATGCCGTTGTTAAACGCCCATACCACCGGCGACATGTTCAATGCTTTACTAGTATTCCAATCATAATATATAATGGTGCCATTGTTGCGGGTAACACTCTGCAACTGCCATTGGCCTTGCAATGGTGTAGGTGTTTGCGCTTGAGAGAGAAGAAAGAATAAAGAAAAAATGAAAGTAAAAATCCTCCCCCGTCTGGCGCTTTTAGCGCCATCCACCCCCTCCGTGAGGGGGACATTTACTCCCCTCTCCTTCGGAGAGGGGTTGGGGGTGAGGCTGTGTTTCATCTTACCCCTCAACCACCACACCCATAGCACAAAACTTGTCAATGCGCTTGCTAACCAGTTTGTCGGTATCCATAGCGGTCAGTTTGGTAAGGTGCTTTTTAATTTCAGCCTTTACGGTTTTAAACATCTCTTCGGGGTTGTTATGCGCGCCGCCAAGAGGTTCAGGTATTATACCGTCAATCAGTTTGTTCTTCAGCATATCGTCGGCTGTAAGTTTAAGTGCCGTAGCGGCTTGTTCCTTATAATCCCAACTGCGCCAAAGGATAGACGAACACGACTCCGGCGAAATAACCGAGTACCAGGTATTTTCAAGCATCAGTACCTTGTCGCCAATGCCTATGCCCAGCGCACCACCCGATGCACCTTCGCCAATAATAATGCAGATGATAGGCACACGCAGTTGCGCCATCTCAAACAGGTTGCGGGCAATAGCCTCGCCTTGTCCGCGCTCTTCGGCTTCCAAGCCGGGGTAAGCGCCCGGCGTATCAATAATAGTAACCACAGGTTTGCCGAATTTCTCCGCCATTTTCATTAGGCGTAAAGCCTTGCGGTAGCCCTCGGGGTTAGGCATACCAAAGTTGCGGTACTGGCGCATTTTAGTGTTGATGCCCTTTTGCTGGCCTATTAGCATTACGCTGTGACCGTCTATACTGCCCCAGCCGCCAACCATGGCTTTATCATCGCCAACGGTACGGTCGCCGTGCAGTTCTAAAAAATTGCCTTCGGTCAATGCCTCAAAATAAGCTAAAGTATAGGGGCGCTCGGGGTGGCGCGATACCTGCACGCGCTGCCAAGGTGTTAGGTTTTCGTATATCTTTTTACGCGTAGCCTCTATCTTTTTCTCAATATCGCTAATGGTCTTGCTTACATCAACCTTGCTCTTCTCGCCTAGTTTACGGGCGGTTTCCACCTGCTCATACAGCTCGGCTATTGGTTTTTCAAAATCTAAATATGTCATGGGTAGACTGATTGGTACTGCAAAGTAAAGAATTTTTTGCCCGAAACCGATTTATAGGCCGCAACCC
>JANOCJ010000314.1:0-2432 GCA_031412115.1 Flavobacteriales bacterium | reverse complement strand
TTTTAGTCGCTTCTATAACCTTATCTGCTAACTCCCTTTCGTCAGTTGGTAATTGTTTGTTTATAAACAATTCTATTTCATCAGGCTCTAATTCACAAACCAAATAATTTTTAAATAATGGTAAAGCATCTATATTAGTATGAGGTCTGGACGTTATGAGATATTTATTTTTAGGATATCTTTTAACAAAGCCATCAATTTGATTGGTTATAGTATTTTTGTTTTTTTGATTTATTTCGTCATATCCGTCAAAAAAGAAAACTAGTTTTCCAGAATCTAATAATTTATTTATTTGTTTTTCATCAATTCCTAATACATTAAATTTAAATATTTCAGTAAATATATATTCATATATTGTTCCAGAGTATTCATTCAAATAACGCAATTCAATTTTAACGGGTGTTAAATATGACTCTTCTATCGATTTACATAGCAGGTGTTTAACAATTGTACTTTTACCGCTGCCTGCATTCCCAATAATTGTTATATAATTATTTTTAGAAAATAATGCTTTTGCACTATCTGTATTTATTCTTTTTCTTTTTTGAAAAAAAAATCTCTCTTCAATTAAATGTAATGGAACATAAAAATCAGATAATGGAATTGGGTCTTTATGTATAAGCGTTTTAGTATAAAAATTTCGTTTATACTCGGCTATTTGAAATTCTAAAATTCTATTTAATGCAATTTGTTTAATATTTGATTGAAAGCTACTAACTAATGATCCTATTGTAACTTTTAAAATATCTTCTATTGATTTTGATGATATAGCTTCTATTGTCATGGTTTAGATTTAATTACAATTATATAAAAAAACATCGTCTTAACAAACAATCCCCTCTTTCTTTTTCAAGAAAGAGCATTCCCTTTATAGGGAGAATACTTTGCTTAAATAATCAAGCTTCAGATAATTGCGCACAAAAAAAAGCCCGAACTAACGTCCGGGCTTTTTCAATTTATCTAAAAAATAAGTCTTAGCAATACTGCGCATACGCACCGGCAAGGCTGTCGGCAATCATATCGGCAGTGCGGCCTTCAATGTGGTGGCGCTCTATCATGTGTACCAGCTTGCCGTTTTTAAACAGGGCAATAGCGGGCGATGATGGAGGGTAAGGCAGTAAATACTGACGTACCTGGGCTACAGCTTCGGGGTCGTTGCCGGCAAAAACGGTAACCAGTTTATCGGGGCGTTTTTCGCTTTGCAACGATAGTTTAACACCCGGGCGGGCAGTGCCTGCCGAACAGCCGCAAACCGAGTTAATAAAGCAAAGTACGGTACCTTCCGAGTTTGGGATGGTTTTATTAACCTCGTCGGCGCTTTTTAGTTCTGTAAAGCCAACGGTGGTCATTTCGGCCCGCATGGGGGCTACTAATTGATCAGGATACATGATATTTTGTTTTTTCTGTCTATTCTAACAATGATGTTAATACAAGGTTTAAGTGGGGTTAACTCTCCCCCTAAAGTAGGGGGAGTACCGCGAAGCGGGGAGGGGGTATTATGTATACCACCCCGGCACTACGTGCCACCCCTCCTACATTAGGAGGGGAGTTGCTTACGCCACCTCCAATTCTTTTTTCTCTACTTTATAATAATTCTCACCAGCCTCGGCCATAGCGCGTAGCTTATCAGTGGGGCGGAAGCGTTCGCCGTACTGGTCGGCCAATTCATCTGCTTTCTTCACAAATTCCTTAACACCGGTGTACTCAATAAACGAGATAACACCACCGCTGTAAGGGGCAAATCCCCAACCGAAAATAGAGCCTATATCGGCATCTTTTGGCGAGGTGACTATGCCTTCTTCCATACACTTTACAGCCTCAATTACCTGGCGGTATAGTAAGCGTGTTTTAGCCGTTTCAATATCTACAATGCCCTCTTTTACAGGGAAATGCTCAGCCAAACCGGGCCAAAGCGATTTCTTTCCACCTTCGGGATAATCGTAAAAACCTTTGCCTGCTTTTTTGCCTATACGGTCAAGTTGCTCAACAAATAATGTGGCTATTTTCTTTTGTGCGCCGTCTATAACGGTGTTGGTGTCTTTCTCAGTTTGTTTGATGATTTTGTACATCAACTCAATGCTCACCTCGTCGGCAACAGCTAACGGGCCAACAGGCATACCTGCGGCTTTGCCTGCGTTATCAATCAATGCAGGGGCAACACCTTCGTTCAGCAACTCCAAGCCTTCGGCTACGTAAGTTGAGAAATTGCGCGAGGTAAAGAAACCGCGGCCATCGTTAACAACGATAGGCGTTTTCTTAATTTTCTTCACATAATCCACCGCCATAGCAATGGCGTAGTTTGATGTTTCTTTGCCCAAAATAATCTCTACCAACGGCATTTTATCAACCGGAGAGAAGAAGTGCAAACCAATAAATTTATCAGGGTGCGCAGAGGCTTCAGCCAGGCCGGTAATGGGTAGGGTAGAGGTGTT
>JANOCJ010000313.1:0-6578 GCA_031412115.1 Flavobacteriales bacterium | reverse complement strand
AGTTAGCATTCATGGTGATGAAGATGGCACCGTACCTTACGGCACAGCTACTATTACTGTTTTTAGTTTTCCTATTCTTCCGGTATCAGGTAGCCGCGATGTGCATGCCCGCGCCCAAAACGTAGGTGTAACAAGCGTGCTAAAAACCTTTCCCGGCCAAGACCACGTACCTTATGCAAGCAGCGCTGCCTATATGGACAGCACCTACTGGGTAGTACGCGACTTTTTAGCTGATGTTGTTTGCCTTGGCCTATCATCTAACGATGAGAACTTGGCTGTAGTTGGTAAACTTAACATTTTTCCTAACCCTGCTAATACCGATGTAAACATTGCTATTGGCGGCCAAAACCTAAAAAATACTACGGTTGAAATGTATGATATTAGTGGCCGTTTAGTGTATCAAACCAAAATTGAAAATGAGGTAGCCCTACACAAAATAAATACGGCTAACTATACCAGCGGTTTGTATGTGGTAAAAACACAAAATGCCAAAGGCACACAAACACAAAAACTGGTTATACAGTAATTACAAAATTGTCACACTGAGCTTGTCGAAGTGTTAGAAAGCCCGTGGAATATTCCATGGGCTTTTTTTATATTTACATCATGCTACAAAAAATACTGATAGAGGTGTTTGAGCGCGACCTTACCAAACTTAAGGACGAACTAAATGCCTACGAAAGTGAGGAGAAACTGTGGGCTGTGGCCGATGGCATAAGCAACTGTGCAGGTAATTTAGCGCTACACCTAATAGGCAACTTAAACCATTTTATTGGGTCTATATTAGGCAATACAGGTTATGTGCGTAACCGCGATGCGGAGTTTAGTTTAAAGAACATTGCGAGGGTTGATATATTGGCTGATATTGATAAAACTAAAGATGTTGTAACTAGAACGCTTATAGGGCTTACCGATGTGCAGTTGGAAGAAATTTTCCCCTCACAACAAAAAGACGTTGCCTATTTTTTAGTGCATTTAGCTACCCATTTAAATTACCACTTAGGGCAAATAAATTACCATAGGCGGTTGGTACAATAAAAAACATATGGGCATTTTAAACGATTTGTTTGGCAGAAAACCTGCACTAGTAATTACCTCAGAAATGCTGGATGAAGATTTGTATTGGCAAATTGTAGCTAAATCATTACAAAACAGCCATGATGAAGATAGCCAGGAAGCTTTCCTTATTAAAGAGATTGAAAAGCTATCGCCAAAAGAAATAATAGGCTTTAGGTTAAGAACAGATAAGTTGCTTTATGATACCTACAATTCAGAAATGTGGTGCGCCGGGTACATTATGAATGGAGGCTGCTCTGACGATAGTTTTGAATATTTCAGGTGTTGGGTGATTTCCAGAGGTAAAGAAATTTATTATAATGCCAAAGCCAAACCTGACTCGCTAATTAATGCTGTACAAACCGATGTAGAATTCTATGATTTTGAGAGTTTTTGGTATGTAGCGCTGCAAGCATTTGAAAACAAAACCGGCAAAGAATTATATGACTTTATTGGTGACGATTTCCCTTATGGAGAAGGAAACTATCCGGGTATAGATTTTACTTGGAAAGAAGAAGACCCAGATTCTTTAAAAGCTATATGCCCGCAACTATTTGCCAAGTTTGAGAGTTAACCGTTCTCTGCTGTAATTAAATCCTCTACTCCCCTTCTTTTTCAAACTGCTCTTCCATAGCGCTTTTAAAGCTCATGCTTTTATACACCTCATCGCGCGTAAAGTACACAAAGGGGTGAGGTTCGGTTACCCAGGCATTTTTATTATAAACATACCGACGGTTGTAGAGGTTGCTGTTGTAAAAATATTTATCAACCAAGGCACCGCTTACACGGTCAGACACTGAGTCGCAGTACCATTCAAAAGTCTCGGTTATAAGGCTCGATTTATTCATGGTGGGCTTAAAGTAAATTTGGTTGGTATACTCGCGTAGCAACTGCTTTAAATACCATTTGCCGTTTATCTGCATATACTCCGCACTAAAAGTTCCCCCAATAAATTCCGATACATATTCAGTAGATAATACAGCCGCATGGTTGCCAATTTTGTTTTTAGTGTTAGTGTATGCTATTTTAATAATGGCAAAAGTGGCTTTATCAATAGTTAGTTTGCCCGATTGGATGCTCTCGCCACTATAGTCCTCCGATTCATAAGTAATAACATACGCATCAGCCGTTGTAGCTACGGTATCAAACCTAAACTTATACATATCGGTTGATGAAGGATTAAGCACTGTTCCCCTTAAATGGTACACCGGGTTTTCAATCAGCAAATCAAAAAAATGGTCAAGGTGCGGCAGGCGGTTTTTTTCGTAATCGTAAGCGCGGCGCATGTTTACAATAGCCAGAGCTTCGCTGCATGTTAGCTTCTTCTTCTCCATTGCCAGCTTAAACATGGTGCTGCCCTGCATCTCTATAAACCTTACAAACCGGCCATTCTCCTTATGTATCTGCCTAAAAAACGAATTAGCAACATAGCTGGTTGAAGCGTAAAGGTTAGGCACCTCAGCAATGGCTTTTTCTATCACCTTTTTTGCCGATAGGCCCTTTACCTCTACTTCCCCAATAGCAAGGGCTTTCTTCGCTATATAAACCTTTTCAACCTCTTTATAGGTGCGGTAATGTATTATAGTTGAATGGTAGCCCAGGCTGGCAATTTCAAAGTGTAGGGTGTCACTGTTTTTTGCCAGTGTAAAAGTAAAATACCCTAGCGAATCGCTGGTTTCGGTTTGGCCGGTATTGGTTAATTTAATGGCGGCAAAGGGCACAGGTTTTTTATCAATGCTATTTAGCAAAATAGCCTTAAACACCACTTGAGCCTGCATTGCAGGGGCAAGTACCATTATAAAAAACACTATGCCAATTAACCTTTTCATCATAACCTTAGTTCAAATATAGCAGGGAAACAAAAAGGGCAAAAAAACAAAAAAGCAGTTTTATCGGAAACCCGGCTGATTTTTAACTTTTAGCTAAGCCTATAATGAGTGCTTGTAATTATTACTTTTGTTACATACCTAACTACAATGGCAATAAATTTTAAGCTGCTAAAAGAAATTTGCGAAACACCCGGCGCCCCCGGTTTTGAGCAACGCATACGCGAAGTTGTATTACGCGAAATAAAGCCATTGGCTGATAGCGTAAGCATAGACAACATGGGCAACGTAACGGTTGTAAAAAAAGGCAAAAAACCTAAAAAGGTAATGGTAGCCGCCCATATGGATGAAATATCATTTATTGTTACCCATATTGACGATAAAGGCTTTATACGTTTTCATACCCTTGGTGGCTTTGATGCCAAAACCCTTACGGCGCAACGTGTAATTGTGCATGGCAAAAAAGATTTAATTGGTGTAATGGGTAGCAAGCCTATACACGTAATGACACCCGAAGAGCGCACCAAAATGCCCGCTACTACCGATTATTTTATTGATATGGGTATGAGCAAAAAAGAGGTGGAAAAATACGTTAGCGTGGGTAATTTTATTACCCGCGAACGTGAGCTGATACAAATGGGCGATTGCGTAAATGGTAAGTCGATTGACAACCGCGTATCGGTATTTATATTAATAGAAGTGCTTAAGCAGGTAAAGAAACTGCCTTACGATTTATACGCCGTATTTAGCGTGCAAGAAGAGGTTGGCCTGCGTGGTGTGCAAGCTGCGGCATTAGAAATAAACCCCGATTTTGGTTTTGGACTTGATACCACCATTGCTTTTGATGTACCGGGAGCCCGCGAGCATGAAATGATTACCCGTTTAGGACATGGAACTGCCATAAAGGTTATGGACTCTCAAACTATATGCGACTACCGCATGGTTGAGTACATGAAACAAACGGCCGACAAGCATAAAATTAAATGGCAGCCCGAAATTTTGCCTGCCGGAGGTACTGATACCGCCGGTATACAACGCTATAACAGTGGCGGGGCTATTGCAGGCGCTGTATCTATACCTACACGCCATATACACCAGTCGATAGAGATGGCAAACAACGATGACATACAAGCATCGATAGACCTGCTGCGCCGTTGCGTAGAGGAGTTGGATACGTATGATTGGAAGTGGTAGGTTTTATTGATTAATTAACAATAACAAATTTACCTTTTGTTGTTATTTTATCTCCCTTTTCAATAGTAAATAGGTATAGCCCATTGGTGTAAATATTACTTTCAACAACAAAGTAATTAGTACTTGTAAATTTAGTTGCAAGCAAGTGGCCTGATGCATTGTAAATTGATAATTGATGAGTGTCGTTAGCGCTATTATCAAAATAAATATACCCTGTACCGTTTAAGGGATGTGGCCTAATTTGGTAGCCGGTAGTATTAATATCAATTAGCTGTATACTTACCGTAATTGATTTGCCGGTGGCACCTAATGCTAACCGATAATAATTTACTGCATTTTGAACAGGGCTTTCGTCAGTAAAACTATAATTTACAGGCTCAGTAAAGCTGCCGCAAACGCCAATAATCTCCCCAATTTGAGAAAAATTAGTACTATCGGTTGAACGGAAAATTTGAATACCTGAACAGGTACTACCGGCAAAAATTTGCCAGTTTAAAGTAACCTTGCCATTGTTTTCTGTTGCCTGAAAATAGCTCAGGATATTAGTATGCTGCGCACCGGCTGTAAGGGTTGCAACCCAACAGAGCATTGTGGCTAAAAGCAATTTTTTATATTGAACAGAGCGCATATAATAGGAATAAATATAGCGAATAATTGTTTACGCTAATGTATTTACTCCACTATCTGTCCGTCGCTCATCACCACTGTACGGTCGCTGCGTTTGGCAAAATCATCGTCGTGGGTTACTACAATAATGGTTTGGTGTTGCTTGTGTGCCAGTTCTTGAAAAATCTCAAAAATAATTTCGGTATTTGCTGAGTCGAGGTTGCCGGTTGGCTCATCGCCCATAATAATAGTAGGGTCATTTATCAATGCCCTTGCTACAGCCACCCGCTGTTGCTGCCCGCCCGATAGTTTGGATGATAGCTTGAGCGCTTGGTCTTGCATGCCTAATATTTTTAATTTTTCGTAGGCGTTATGTTCTATTTGTTCCTTGGTTAATTTGCCTAGTTTAAGCGCAGGGAGCATTATATTTTCTAATACTGAAAACTCAGGCAATAAAAAGTGGAACTGAAACACAAAGCCAATATGCTCGTTACGAAATTTGGATAGCTGGTCTTGGCTTTGGCCACGCAGGTTTACCCCGTTTAGTATCAATTCGCCCTCGTAGTCGGTATCCATAGTACTCAACACATACAGCAAGGTGCTTTTGCCGCAGCCCGATTTGCCTACCAGTGTCATAAATTCCCCTTTATTTACGCTAAAGGAAATATCTTTCAGTACCTGAAATTTTTCGGGTTCGTAAAAGTATTTGGTAATATGCTTTGCATCTAAAATAACCTCTGCCATAGCTATCCTCTTAAAATTACAACAGGGTCAACTTTTGCCGCCTTTTTGCTTGGCATATAGGCTGCAATTAATGTAGTTACAATACCAAACACTATTGCAAAAACATAATATACCGCGCTAAACTTTACGGGAAAATGGTCTATACTGGCATATTCGCCACCGGTAAAGGGTATTGTTGATATACCCAGCGATAATAGAAAGCCAATTACAATGCCCGTAAAAGCGCCTATAAAGCCAATAATAACAGCCTGCATCATAAATATACGTACTACATCTTTACCTGAAAAACCGGTGGCTTTTAGTATGGCAATGTCTTTAATTTTATTGTGTACATTCATGCTAATGATATTGTAAATACCAAAACCGGCAACTATTAGCAGGGTTATAGATACTACGTAAGTCATAATATTGCGCACTACTGTACCCTGCTCAAAAACAGCGTTGGCCTCTTTCCAGTTTTCGGCTTTAACATCGTACAGGTTGCTGTATTCTATTGCCTTTTTTACAGCGGCTTCCCTGTCTTTCAGCTTTAGGCTTATATCGGTAATATAGGTTTTATCTTTTTGCAACAGTTTTTGCGCCGTGCTTAACGATACGTAGCTCCGCACATTATCAATAGCACCCAAGCCCGATTTATAAATGCCTACAATTTTAAGCAAGTAAACAACTCCGCGCGGGGTTGTAACGGTAACATTATCTCCGGTTGTAACATTAAACTTTTTAGCAAGCCCTGCGCCTAACAGCACACCATTGCTAATGCTTAATAAGTCATTCATATTGCCATTTTGTACATTCTTTTTAATGTTAAAAAGCCTGTCTTCATCTTTAATGTCAACACCCATTAATACCCCGTTGTATTGCAAAGCCCCATAGTTGTAAAAAACAGGCGTACTTACCTGCGCTGATACACCATACACAGCGGGGTCTTGCTTTAAATTTTCAATTACCTGTGCAACATTTTTAATATTCAATTTTTCATTTTTGGGGCCTTGATGGTGCACTACAACCATAGTGGTTTTGCTATTGTAACTACTGCTTAGTATTGGTTTTTTAGATATATCGGGCTCCTTGTAAAGCTTTACATGGGCGGTTGATTGAAAGGTAAGGTCATCGAGCATTGAGTTTACCCCTGCCATAACGCCGGCCATGGTT
>JANOCJ010000312.1:0-2283 GCA_031412115.1 Flavobacteriales bacterium | reverse complement strand
CATTACCATACCGGTTTGCGTACAGAAAATTGGTATAAAAGAAACAGCTGCAGTTAATGCCTTTAACCTATACCCCAACCCAACAAACGGAAACTTCACTGTAACATTTGATGTGCCTGCTAAAGAGGATGTGGCTATAACAGTTACCGACATTACCGGACGTGTTGTTTACGGCGAAGCACTTAAAGCCTACACCGGCAAATACACTAAAGACTACGACTTTAACCATTTAGACCGCGGCATTTATATGTTTAGCATACGTACGGCAAATGGCGTAGTAACCAAACGTGTAATACTTAACTAGTAATTTCATTTTAGGGATAATTTGCAAAGGGCGGCTTCTACTGAAGCCGCCCTTTTTTTTGCCCTACCCTACAGGGCTAAAACATTAAAACTGATTTATATCATACCCCATATTTTATTAATATTTAATTTTGCGGTTATTTAGCTACTACCTATGGACAGTAAAGAAGGATTACAAGCGTTGTTTGATTATGCTACCGAAGGAATAATTGTTGCCAATAGCACAGGCGAAATAATACGTGCCAACCCTGCAGTAGAAAAACTATTTGGATACCCGCTTAACGAACTGATAGGGCAAAAAGTAGAGGTGCTGGTACCCCAACGCTATACTAACAAGCACGTAGAGGATAGGACCCACTATACCGGCCAACCCCACCCCCGGTCTATGGGTGCAGGCATGAACCTGCATGGCAAGAAAAAAGACAATACCGAGTTTCCGGTGGAGATAAGTTTAAGCCCATATAAAACCAACGAAGGCACTTTTATTATTGCTTTTATAGTTGATATAACGGTGCGTAAAAAAAGTGAAGAAACCCTTAATCAGCAAAAAGACGAAGTAGAACGCCTTGCGGGCGAACTTAAGGTGGTAAACAAAGACTTGGAGAAGCGTGTAAAAGAGCGCACCATGATTTTGGAAGAGGCCATTGCCGAGTTGAATAAAACCAAAGAAGAACTGAACGAAGCCATTATAAAAGAGAAGGAACTGAATGAACTTAAATCGCGGTTTGTATCAATGGCATCGCACGAGTTTAGAACGCCCCTTACCACTATTCTCTCCTCCCTATCATTAGCAACACGCTATGGCGAACAGAACGAGAAAGAAAAGCAAGCAAAGCATATTAACCGCATCAAATCGTCAGTAACAAACCTTACCGATATTTTGAATGACGTACTATCTATAAGCAAGCTGGAGGAAGGAAAAGTAGCGGTAACTATTGATGAGTTTAATGTAAGTGAAATTGCTACTGAAACCATACAGGAAATACAATCAATAGCTACACAGCCTATTATTTATACCCATACCGGCAAAGCCCTTATTTCATCAGACAAAAAAATACTGCGCCATATTTTACTCAACCTACTATCCAACGCTATTAAATTTTCGGCCGAGGAAGAAAAAATTGAAGTTTGCACAGAAACAACAACCAACGATTTAACTTTAACTATTAAAGACAATGGCATAGGCATGAGCGCCGATGACCAAGAACATTTATTTGAACGCTTTTTTAGGGCATCAAACGCGGCTAACATACAAGGCACAGGCTTAGGATTGCACATTGTTGCCAAATATATTGAGATGTTAAATGGAACTATTGCGTGCAATAGCGAATTAGGAAAAGGCACTACGTTTATTATTCACATTCCATTAAACCAAAACTAATGGCAAAAAAAATACTATTAATAGAGGACAATAAAGAACTGCGCGAAAACACTTGCGAGATACTGGAATTGGCCAACTACGAAGTTGTAAGCGCACCCAATGGCAAAGAGGGTGTTGAGCTGGCGCACAAAGAAAACCCCGATTTAATTATTTGCGATATTATGATGCCAATATTAGATGGCTACAGCGTATTGCACATGCTAAGTAAAAGCGAAAATACCGCAGGCATACCGTTTATATTTTTAACCGCCAAAGCAGAGCGTAGCGATTTTAGAAAAGGCATGGAAATGGGTGCCGATGACTATATTACCAAACCGTTTGACGACATGGAATTGTTGAATGCAGTTGAAAGCCGATTGAAAAAATCGGAGTTGCTGCGCAAAGACTTTTCTAAAAACATAGAGGGGCTAAACGAATTTTTATCAAGCGCTAAGGGTGTTGAAGATTTGAAAAAACTGTCGGAAGGGGAAGACGTAAAAAGCTATAAAAAGAAAAGCCCTATTTACAACGAAGGCTCAACCCCTAAAGGAATTTACTTTGTAAACAAAGGCAAGGTAAAAACCATGCGTGCCAATGCCGATGGCAAAGAATATATTACC
>JANOCJ010000311.1:0-3535 GCA_031412115.1 Flavobacteriales bacterium | reverse complement strand
GTGCGGGCCAACTGCGCCCGAAGAGCGCTTTAAACAACCATTGGATGAGGAAGAGGAGCTAAAAGCTGTTGACCTTAAAGTGTTGCGCCTTGATAAGGATTTATACAAAACAACCCCGCAAAATGTTAACACAGAAATTATAAACCTGCGCAAAAAGTATGGCGATTTTTTTGATGCCTACCTGTTTGCCGTAGCCCGCATTTGCCTGCCCGACGACCCTTTGCTTGACCAAAAGTTGCTGCACTATATTGGAGATGGCGACATTACCAAAATACATAACGACATAGATTCTGTTTTTGCTGATTTTACCCCTGTAGAGAAAGAATTGCGCACGGGCTTTAGCCGCTATGTACATTTCTTCCCCAATAAAAAAGTGCCTACTATTGTTACCTATTTTGCAGGGCTGAATGAGAATAACATTACCACCACCAACGAGCTAGGCATTGGGCTTGACCGCTACCTAGGGCGTAACTATTTTTACTATCTAAACCTGCCCGATAAATTTCCGCAATACAAGTTAATAAACGCAAGCAAAGAATACATTGCCAGCGATGCCCTGTATAACTGGTGCATTACCGAGTTTAATGATAGTGCATCGGCACAGCTGGGTAATACACTTTTAGCCGATGTATTATACAAAGGCAAGATTTTATTTTTGACCGATGCCTTGTTGCCCGATGTTGCCGACAGTATTAAACTGCGCTACACTACCGAGCAAACCGAATGGTGCAAAGCCAACGAGGTAATGATATGGACCTACTTTGTAGATAAAAAATTATTATATGTTAGCGATGGAAAAACCCGTAGCAAGTATACCGAAGAAGCCCCCTTTACGCCCGGCATGCCGCGCGAAAGCCCCGGCCGTGTTGGCAACTGGATGGGATGGCAAATTATAAAAGCCTACATGGCCAAAAAGCCCAACCTTACTATGGTTGATTTATTTAAAGAAAACGACGCACAAAAAATATTATCCGAATCGGGCTATAGGCCGAAGAAGTAAATAGTGTATAGTGGTTGGTGAATAGTGAATAAAAAAAATAGAGTTATAAAAAACGAAGATGAAAAAGTCTGAAATAAATATTGTAGTAACGCTTGACGATAACAAACTACCCGTAGCTATTGAATGGGATGCTGACGATAGCGGCATTGATGGCGTTAGCGAAAGCAAAGCGCTAATGATGGCCATGTGGGACAAAAAGGAAAACAACACCCTGCGCATGGACTTGTGGACCAAAGATATGCTGGTAGATGAGATGAAACAGTTTTACCACCAGTGCCTATTATCAATGGCTGATACCTTTGAGCGCGCCACCGGCGAAGATAAAATGGCAGGCGATATGCGCGACTTTTCGGCTTACTTTGCTGAGAAGATGAAGCTGATTGAGAAGAAGTAGTTTTTCTTAGTGGCGAGAGGTTAGTGGCGTGTGATTAGTTAAAAAATTGTGTTCGCCTTAAAATCCCTCCCCATTTTGCCTCGCAAAATGGTACTCCCTTTAAAAGGGAGAGCTTTAAACTTTTGCTCGCCACTGGCAACACGCCACTAATAAATAGTAGCCACAACCTTCCCTTTAAATTCCGTACCTATAAAAGGGGTGTTTTTTGATTTGGAACGGATATGCTCTTTACCAAAAGTGTACTCTTCGTTTGGATTGAAAAGCGTAAGGTTGGCTTTAGCACCTTCTTTAAACTCGGGTATAGGTTTACTAATTAGTTTGCGTGGGTTTTCGCTTAGTATAGTAATGAGTTTTTCTAAACCAATTTTATCAGCTACATAGGTGTTAAGGGCAGAAAATAAGGTTTCCAATCCAATCATACCGTAAGCGGCAAAGTCAAACTCTAAATCTTTATTCTCAATATTTTCGGGGCTATGGTCAGAGTTGATGATGTCTATCGCACCATCAATTACGCCTTCTATCAAGGCCTCCACATCTTCGGCGGTGCGTAATGGCGGGTTTAGTTTGTAGTTGGCATCAAAGCCTACCAGCACCTCATCGGTTAAAAACAGGTTGTAAAAATTAACCCCTGCGGTTACCTTCATGCCTTTGGCTTTTGCTTTGCGTATCAACTTTACCGATGCTTTGGTAGCAATGGCTGAAAAATGCAATGCTGCATTATTATATTCGGCTAGTGCTATGTTGCGGGCAACCATCAGTTCTTCCGCAATAGCGGGGATACCTTTAAGGCCAAGGCGTGTAGCAACTTCCCCCTCATTAACCATTCCGCCTGCGGCCATTTGTTTATCTAAGGGCAACAGCATTACAACAGCATCAATACCTTGCGCATATTGCAAAGCACGGCTTACCGCGCCACTATCGTTAACAGGCTTTTTAGCGTCGGAAAAAGCAATGGCACCGGCCAGTTGCATATCGTGCAGCTCAGCTAAGTCCTTTCCTTCGTTATTAGTAAATAGCGCACCTATGGGCCAAAGTTCGGCAGATGCACCGCGGCCTTTGGCTACTATATACTCTACTTCGCTTTTAGTTTGTATAGCAGGAGATGTTGCGGGCAAAACCCCAACAGCAGTATAGCCACCGGCAGTTGCGGCAGCTGTTCCACTTTTAATATCTTCCTTCTCCTCATGGCCGGGGTCGCAAAAATTTGCGCTTAAATCGGCCCAGCCAATAGATAGGTGCAGGTCGTCTCCCTCAATAATTTGGGCAGCCTTACCGGTAATGGGCTTGATACTTATTTGCCTTATAATGCCATCTTCAATTAAAACATCTACTTTCTTACCATTAAATTCGGAGGTTGGGTTAACAACAGTAGCTTGCTTTATGTGGATATTCATGGGTTGGGGAAGATGTATGGGCTGAAATTCGGTTTCAAAAATAAATAAAAATTTGCAAAAACTTACCTGTGTAGTACAACCCATTTCGCTATTGGGCAATTGGCCTACCCACTAACCTATATTTGCATCAACCCAAACAATCCCAGTTATGAAACTTTCTCTACATTTTCGCCAGAAAATTCTATGGTACTTACCGGCACTAATACTGCTGGTTGTTGCACAATGCGCTACTAAAGGCCGGGTGGTATATTTTACCATTTGCCATTGGAGCGACTTGTACATGAAGTACTTTATGTAATGGCGGAATTTTTTCTACAGACCGAAGGTGTTGTTTACGGATTTATTAATTTAAACAGCACACTATGAGCACTACCCAAGCCCAACGTATTGAAAAATCAGACATTAAGAAACTAAAACCCTCACAACGCGACCATTTGAAGACACCTGCAGAAAAGAAATTACGATTTGAGAAACTAAAAAAAGCTATGGTAATTGGCAACAATTACAAAAGCAAATGCACCATTGTATTTGAAGCTGTAGACGGTGTAAAACACGTTGAAAGCACCATTTGGATGGCCGATGAAATGTATATTGTACTAAAAGGGGGCATTGTATTGCCCATATCTTGTATACGCGATGTAATTGTGTAGGTGACAGGTGACAGGTGACAGGTGACAGGTGACAGGTGACAGGTGACAGGTGACAGGTGACAGGTGACAGGTGACAGGTGACAGGTGACAGTGTTTT
>JANOCJ010000310.1:0-5325 GCA_031412115.1 Flavobacteriales bacterium | reverse complement strand
GTGTCCTTGTATTCCTTACGAATACGGTCAAAATCTGTGGCCGGTGCTTTAAGTTTGCCCCAACTGTCAACAATAATAACCTTGAACTTTTTTTGCGCCTCTTCTAAGGCTTTAATGCCACCCGGTGCATTATTGGTAATGTGTACCTTGCTTTGGTTTTCGGGTGTTATATATTGCTCTTTATTGCCCTGTATGGTAACGCTTTCTTTGCCGGTTTCTAAAGAGAAAAAGCCAACATCAACGCCCATTTCTGCAAAAGAATTAGCCAACTGAAAAACAAATTTTGTCTTTCCGCTACCCTGTTCCCCCTCTATGGTAATAGAGTTTTCAAACCATTCCATGTTACCAAGGAATTTGCCCAAATCGCCCGGTAGAGAGAACGTATTTTGCGCTTGCTTTGTATCGCTCATTTTTGTAAAAACAAGGCCTCTTTCAGCTTCTTCTTTAGCCTGCAAATTCTCTTTCTCTTTTTCTGCTTTTTTTGTTTTTGCTATGGTGTGGGCTGTAGATACTATAGCGGCGGCGGCAGATACAGGATATAAAATATTAAGGAACCCTAGGCCTGTTAGCTCTACTTCGCTAAACTCTAGGTCATCTAAAAGCCCTGTTTTAACGTACTTTTTAGCGCATTTGGCAGACTTTAGTATAAAAGCAAAGGCTTTATCCTTTGGAGTGATAAACTCTTCTTCTACAGCCAGCTCTACAGCTTCGCTATATTTTTGGGCTTTGTCTTTAGCAGGGTGGCTCACTAAAGCATAGTAATGTTTCAGCAACCTAACCTCAATATTGGTTTTTTCGGAATCTACTATGCCAGCAAAAACTTTCATTTTAGCGGCAGTAATTTTTACCAAAATTGATGAACCCATATCGTTATAGGTTGTTACAAGTTTGGCCTGTATCTCGCGTATTAAAGTGGCGTGTTTATCCTTGCTGGTGATGCTGTTTTCAGTAATGGCTTTTTGTATGGCCTTAATAAATGCTGCCACCTGACCAAAAGATTTTTCCTGATTATTCCAGCGCATAAAGCGCCCGATAAACACTACTGATAAAGAAATTTTAGGCACATATTTAAAGCCTTTGGCCGCTATTGGTGATTTCGGTTTAGTCATACGTATTTTATCTATTGGCACTAAGTTGTAACCGATAGGGTACCCCTCTTTATTACAAATGAAAATCGACACGTTACCGTTCATATCGGTTCTTACATCACCGTAATCCCCGTCTACTTCGTTTTGGTAATTGTCAAGTATAACGCACTCTGTATTGTGTTCTTTATCAAAAACAACATCCCCTGCATTGAATTTATAGATGCGTTTAAATTTCTTTGCTGCCACTGAAACATCAACACTTCCAAGGGTATCAGACGTTATTATTAAAAAAGCACGATGCCCAATTTTGTAGCCGGCATCGTTTAACTTCTTCTTAATATATGTTTCAGCTTTTGTAGTGTTTTTGGGCTTAACATAGAATTGAATAAGCATTGTTTGCTCCTTCTTATTGTAGGTAAAACCCTGCCCTTTGGCACCAAAGCCTAGTTCATTTTTAAAAATATACTTTGATATTTTACGCTCAAATTCACGAATAAAATCTAAATCGTATGCCCTAAACTGCACCTTAATTGTAGAAAACTCAATGCTAGGGCCTCCGTTTAATTCTTTGCTTATTTCTTTCTCTATAGTATTGGCCATGATAATATTTTTATATGGTAGGCTCGGTAATATTCTCAGCACCACGGCCTCGGAAAAAGTCCACTATTTCGTTGCGCTTTACATAGCATACTGTACCAATAGCGGCTAATGACAAAACCGATATTATTAAACCGGTTTTGCTCTTAGGCTTTTCGTTAGGCGTAGTACCGGGTGTTGGTGTATAATTACTTTCTGTTGGCGTTGATGGTGTGTAGGCTTCAACATTTGTTTTGGCTGTAGGCTGAACGGTAGTTTTAGCTGCTGGCTTATTAGCAGGCTTTGGAGCTGCTACCTTTTGCAAAGCGTTGTAATTGGCATTTGCATTGGCTTTAAAAGTCTTTACCGATTGCCCTGTTTTAAGTATAAAACTATCTGCTTTGCCCCACGCTTCAGGGTGAAAAACAACAAGGTATAAATCACCAAAGCTGCTAATTTTGGTAATGCCTAACTTTCTGAATAAGGCCACAAAATAGCCGGTAATATAATTTAGTTGGGTAAGGGTTGTAATTTTTGATATTGCTATAACGCTTGCCCCAAATTTTGAAGTTAGGTCAGAGGGGATTGTAACCTTGCCGCCGCTGTTTTTATTGCGCAGGGCGGGGTTTATGCCACTCTCCATGTAGATAATAGCTAATATCCACTCCCAATGCGCAATACTTAGCACTTTAGCCATTGCCTTTAAGGCGTTCAAGAAATCGGCAACTGTTGCCTTTGGTAGAAAGCTGGTTAAATTCATTAGGCTGCGTTTTGAAAGGTTGGGGCTGTAGTGCTTTTTTTCTTTTTGTATTCCATTACAGCATAACCACCTATAGCCACTATTGCCAGTGTACCTAATACTGCATTTGTTGGGAATGTAGATGCCGGTTCTGTTGTTGGTTTGTTAACTGCCGGTGTAGAATTGCTCTGTGATGGTTTTGAGGTGCTTTTTGGCGTGGTTTTAGTCCCGGTAAGCAAATCCTGTAGCTTTTGGTATTTAGTGTTGGCATACATCCTAAAATCGCCTGCTGTCAAAACGCCGTCATTATTTCCCCATGTGGTGTCTATTGCCCTGTTATAATCATAGGCTTTTTGTCCTTTAATGCCAATTACATAACTATCAGCTTTGCCGTAAGCCTTTGGGTAAAAAACAACCATGTACAAATCAGCAAATGATTTGATGCTAGTAATTTTTAGGCTTTTAAAATTGCCTTGAAAATATTTCTTAACCCATACGAGCTGCTGTACCGCCGACATCTTTTTTAATGCCTCTACTGAGGTGCCTAGGCCTTTTGCTGTACTAGGGATAAATTGAATTAAGCCGGTAGCTCCACCGTTTTTATTTACAATGGCAGGGTTTACACCGCTCTCCATGTACATAATGGCAAGCAGCCATTGCCAATGCGCAATTCCCAAAGCTGCACAGGTGTCTTTCAACCCTTGCACAAATTGGGGTACGCTTGACGATGGTATATTGGCGTAAATATTCATTACGCACTTGTTGTCATTAGTGTAGATTTTTCAGCACGTACAAAAATTTCGCGCCCACCTTTCGCCCTGGCTAAATAAAATTTATCATCAGGGGCATCATCAAAAACAAGCTCACCAACATATTCACCTATGGTAAACGTGCCGTCCAAAGTCATAATTGGCTTTAAATTCCTGCCCAACAGCACAGCGCCGGGATAGCCTATTACAAATTGGTTCTCTACTTCACCTAACGACCAAGTTTTGTAATTAGATTTTGCTTTGGCGTAGTCAGCCCTAGTAATCAGCTTTACGTTTGACTTAGGTACAAAAACCAAGTACGTTTTACCGTTAGCAGTTGCCGTAAAAGTTTCAAAAGGAATTTGTGTACCCATGTAGGTACCTTTGCCTGCTTGCCCCCTAGCTTCGCCTATAATAGCGCCTTTGGGCACAATGTATTTGTTAACTGCGGCTTTAGAAAACAAAGCCCCCTCAGTACGAGTGGTTGCTACCCAATATACTTTAGTGTCCTGAGTAGCAACTCCCATTTTGCCAGCATCGGCAGGGCGTATCTTTTCAAGGTTTAATGGGTGTTTATCCATCTTTGCCGAGTTTAGGAAGTTGCTAAAATCAGCAGGGGATAAAGCCTTTTTCATTATCGGAATTAGTTGTGTTCCGTACAATGTTTTAAAAGCCCAATCTACTTTTTCTACATCGTCAATTTTATTGGCAATGGATAAAATTTTGGCTGATTCATCGGCACTAAAAAAATCAATTGCATCTTCTACAACCGATTTTAAACCAAGGGATAAAACATCCAAAGCCTTATCCATTAGCCCCGATTTTCTTTTTGCTCCATCGGGCAGCAAGTCATACAACTGAATAGCCAACGCAACATTATTATTGGTTAGCGCTTCTTTGTACAACCGGCTTTGCTGCCATTTTTTATAGCCCCTGTAGCCAAGGAAAGCTGCGGCTCCTGAAACTATCACCACACCCGCAACTTTAGCCACGTTAAACGCACGCGTTTGTTGCCTTTCAATAAAGACAGCAGCATCATGGCGAATAGCAGGGTCGGCAACTGCTTTTGCAGCCGCCGCAATAACCAATGGATTGCCAAGGTTATCCTTTTTTTTGCGGGTGTTGGTAGATTTTTTCATCTTAAATTAACCTCATTTTTATAGCGGAAACCGCCTTTTTAATAACGCCTGGCTTAGTAGCTATAGCGTTCGCTAAAACTTCTAATTCATCAGCATCATCATGTTTTACTAAAGCCCTGATACCGGCTTCAATCTTTTTTGCTTGCTCCTCGTTTTTGGCTGAAATCTCAACCGTAACAGGAAATTTTTTGTCGAAAAATCCCATATATTAATTTTTGATTATTATTCTTTTTTATTCCAAGTGGCCCATAGTTTTGTAATGGCTGCGGGTTGCTCAAACAGGGTAGCTAATACATTGCGTAAGTCCGACTGTTGCTCCTCAGTTAGTTTTCTTACCTCTGGTACTAAACCCTTCGCTAATTCAGCGGCAAAATCGTTACCAAGGCCATCAATTTTAGCAGTGGTTGTGGTATCGTCATCGTAAGCATTAACTGCATTAACAATTTGCTCCTCAGTCAATCCTGATAATCCGGCAGCTATGCCGGGGGCTTTTTTAATAAGGCCTAGAACCACCAATTCACCTAATGATGAATTTTTGATTTTCTTGTCGTAACCTTCAATCTGTTTTTCTAGGTCGTCAACCTCTTTTTCCAGTTCTTTTACTTCCTTATCCTTTTCAGATACGTCCTTTTTTAACTCTGCAATTTCATGGTCGCGCCTAAATAATTCCTGCGCATGGTTCATGGTAGCAAATTGATGTTGAGTTTTTAGGTCGTTAATTTGACCTAGGAAACCAAAGGTTTCAACTGCACCCAATCCATTCATCGTTTGGGGCTGTTCAACTAAAGCAAATTGCTTTTTGATTGACGCTATATCAATCTCCTTTAACACCTGAGAAGTAGTAGAATTAGAAGCGGTATAGGTGTAAACCCTTACGGCTGAAACATCGCTGTTAAAAGCATCCTCAATAGCTTTAGCTATTGTTGGCAAGTCGCGGCTTTTATCTACAATGGTAGTAGCCGAACCATTGGGCATTAAATAGTCAATCTGAATACTGTAGTTAGTATTCAGATTTAACAGGTTGCCGATAAAGT
>JANOCJ010000309.1:0-4553 GCA_031412115.1 Flavobacteriales bacterium | reverse complement strand
GCCAATTAAAAAGCTAAGTTTCATGGTAAAGCAACCTGCGTGGGCCGCGCCAATCAACTCTTCGGGGTTAGTGCCAATACCCTCTTCAAAGCGCGAGCCGAATGAATATTGTGTGTTGTTTAATACCGTGCTTTGGGTGCTAAGAGTGCCTTTGCCTTCTTTGCCGCTACCCTCCCAATGGGCGTTTGCTGTGCGTTTCATAGTGTATGGTGTTAGAGCTTAGTTAAAAAACAAACCTATAATATTGTTTACTGCTTGCGCATAATAATAATCATTCCGCTATCGTCAATAGACAATTCGATCTTGCCCTTAATTAGCTGTACTGTGTAAATCTGCGGTTCACTGTCGGCCTCGGTAATACTCAGTTCGCCTTTGGCTTCGTTATACTGCCAAGTTCCGCTGTACGATTCACCCTCTAACGAAAACTTTATAACCCCATCAGGCAAAATTTCAAATTTCGATTTGCTTATCTGCCCATAAATATCTTTAGCGCTATTTACAATGCGTACACTATCATCGGCCGTGTAGGCGGGTTTTTGGTTTTTAAGCTGGCGCAGCGAATTTTTTGCATTGGCATCGGCGCTTGTTCCATCGTAAATAATATCGTTTGCCTGCACAATATTACCGGTAATATAAGTGCCCAAAAGGGCCTTTGCCGTTACCGTTTGCGCATTGGCAAAAGCGCTGCACAAAACCAGCAAAAACAGTGTTAATTTAATCTTCATTACAAACGTTTTTACTACTTATTTTTTCTTAACAACACCGCCAATTGCATACCGGTATTGGTTTTGCGCATATACCATTTTAGTAGCGGGTCAATAAATTTAGGCATATACGTTTTGCAAACATAGTATTCAGAATAGGCTATGCTATATCCATGCTTTTTGGCATGTTCCTCAAACGATTTTAAGGTAAACTCGTATAAGTGAAAAGGCTCGTGCATGGGGCTAAGGTTAGCCACATAATCAAGCCCGCGAACTTTGTATGCAATGTTTATTAGGCGGGCAATAAGCCAGTCTGAACTTGGCACCTCAATATGCATAATACCACCGGGTTTAAGCCATTTCATGGCTTTTTCAATGTTGTTTGATGGAAAGTACAAATGCTCTAACACCGCGCCGTAGGTAATAAAGTCAAACTCATTTTCGGGGTATTCAGCCTCCTCAATGGTTTTCATTTTAAGGCGCTCGGGGTTAACACCCATGCGGTTTATGGCACGGTCGTAAAAAGGCTCGGTAGGCTCAATGCCATACATTTCAAAACCGGCACGCTCAAATGATATCATGCATTTGCCCAAGCCTGCGCCAATATCCAACGCTTTAATGCCTGGCTTAAAATCAATATGGTTTTTTACTAGTGATATAAGGCCGGTGTACGCATTTTCATCAACCTCAAAATACGATGGTACCCAATAATCTTCCGGCGGAATGCCATAGTGGTCCATCAAGCTTTTTGGCAATGGCAACGGGTTTGAAAAAACCAGGCCGCAGTTTGTGCAACGCACAATGGTAGTGGTAATGCCCATTTTGTTGCGCGGGTTAAACCCCTGGCTACCGTTGAGCCTTTTGCCCAACACTTTATATTTTGAAGAATCGGCGCCGCACATATCGCAGCTAACCATAGGTTCAAAAGTGTATGTAATTTGTTTCATCTACTAAGCCTGAATTTTGAAAATAAGAAGCAAATCTAATGAAAATCTCTTACCCCTCATTTAAGTACCCCCTCTCCCTTCACTGCGTTCGGGTTTCTCCCCCCTATTTATTGGGGGAGATGTGCGAGGGCAACGAGTACAGTGGGGGTACTTTTGGCACATTTAAAATTTACGTGTAAACTTGTGGCTGATTTGATATTATGAAGCTGATAATTTTTGACCCTCGCCTAATACGCGAAAACCTGCTGCCGCTTACCGCTACACGCCCTGTAGGCGCTATGCGCGTTGGCATATTAACCATTGCCGAAAAATGGGGTACACGCCTAAAAAGCGATTTTTACTATCAAACACAGCCTTACCTACAGCATAAATACGAAGGCCCGCCCTATGGCGAAGGCCCTTTTATATACATAAACGGATCTATTTGCCCCGACAATAGCCTGATAAGCGATGTAGAACGCCTGCAACCCAACCAGGTGCTTATGTTTAATGATGTTGTAGTGGCTTTTGTAAGCCGCCACATTGCCCACCCCGAGCAGGCTGCGTTTGAATTGCAGCACGTACCCTACAGCGGCGACCCGGTAATTATTGAAACCCTGAGCGATATTTTTAGCCTGAACGGTAAAGAGCTGGAGAAGGATTTTGACATTATAACCCACGGCCGCCAAAGCGCAGCTATTGACCCCAGCAATATTGTTGTAAACCCCGACAAAATATTTTTAGAACCCGGCGCTAAGGTATGGGCATCGGTACTTAATGCTTCGGCGGGGCCTATATACATTGGCAAAACTACCGAGGTAATGGAGGGCAGTCTTATACGCGGGCCTTTTGCCTTGTGCGACCATTCGGCACTAAAAATGGGGGCTAAAATTTATGGCCCAACTACTATTGGCCCGCATTGCAAAGTGGGCGGCGAGGTTAACAACTCCGTTATTTTTGGTTATACCAACAAGGCGCACGATGGCTTTTTGGGCAATGCCGTAATTGGCGAGTGGTGCAACATTGGCGCCGACAGCAACAACAGCAACCTAAAAAATAACTACGCCGAAGTAAAATTGTGGAGCTACCATACCGGCAAATTTGAACCCACCGGCCTGCAGTTTTGTGGCCTTGTTATGGGCGACCATTCTAAGTGCGGCATTAACACTATGTTTAACACCGGCACTGTTGTAGGCGTAAGCTGCAACATATTTGGGGCTGGCTTTCCGCGCAACTTTGTAGCCGATTTTTCGTGGGGGGGAGCGCAGGGTTTTAGCACCTATGCCCTTGATAAAGTTTTTGAAACTGCCCAGCAGGTATACGAACGCCGCGGGTTAAAATTTAATCAAACAGAAAAAGATATTTTGCAAAAGGTATTTGAAGATACCGCAAAGTGGCGGAAGTAAGCTAAAATCTAAAAGTTAAAAACTAAAAATTGTTTCAAAGCTCTCCCTTTAATTAAAGCCCGCCCGGATGAATGGCTTCATCCATTCGGACGGGGGAGTACCGGCGTAGCCGGGGAGGGATTTTATTGATAACAAATTTTACTTCCTTATCCTCAACTTAACCAGCGGCGCGGCATACTCGTCCAACAAGTCCAACTCGGCTTGAATTTTAGTGTTCCAAGCCTCTTGGTCTTCTTTGTAAATGCTATGGTTGGTTTCCTCGTCGTACCGCTCCTGGTATGCCTCATGCTCATCGGCCAGGCGGTCAAACAGGCGATTGTAATCGTCTTTAAACGTAGCCTGTTTAAACGTGCTGGTGGCAATGGCTTTGCGCAACTTGCGGGCAAAAATTTCCACAATATTGTAGTGCATCTGCTCGTGGTTTAAAATGTAGGCTGTTTTGCAGTCATTCTTCACCCACGATTTTTGCGGGTCAAACACTGCACGCACCCTTATAAATGCACCTGTTTTGTCAATTACACTGCGCGACTCTATAGCGATGCTAGACATGGCCGCATCGTTATTGCTACGCTCAACCACAGGCTTAAAATGCTCCCACGACAAGCTGTTCAGCTCGTCCCAGTACAATTTTACATCTGCCGTTGCAGTAGTTTCTACCGCTTTGTAACTTGAAAAAACCAGTGAGGCAGCCATTAAGGCTTGCACCAGCACAAAAGCTTTCACCCTCTTCATAGATAAACACATTGGGTAGAATCACCCCATACACACACGCAATTTGATGTGTTATATGCAAAACACTTGCCAATAGTTACATCGTTTTCATATATTTGTAGTATAGGCTCAAACACATGTATCGCAACATATTTACTACCATACTATTAATTATTATTTCGGCAAGTTTTACTTCCGCGCAGGAATGCGGCTACGTATACGTTACCCCCAACGGCGCAAGCAGCGGCCCGGCAGGTACGCGCACTAACCCGGCTAACCTGACTTATGGGCTAACACTGCTTAGTCCCTCTAGCAACATTATGCGCTTAGCAGCAGGCACTTATACCATTACAGGGCCAATTACCGTTCAATCAAACTCTACCATGGAGGGCGGTTTTAATGCCACTACCTGGATAAAAAGCAACGCCAACGTTACCAACATAAACCGCACAACGGCAAACGTACAGCCTTTTCCAAACAGGCTGGTAGCCCTTGCTGCCATTAGCGTTAGCGATTTTAATCTGCTCGATTTAAAAATTACTATAGACGATGCTATAGGCAATGGGGTAAGCACGTATGGCATTTACCTAAGCAACTGCACCAACTATGTTATTTCGCGCTGCGTAATTGATATGGGCGAAGGCTCGGCCGGCGACCCCGGTTTGCCCGGCACAGGCGGCCTGCCCGGCGGCAATGCTACCGGCGGCGAGCCCGGCGAAGACGAGGGTAACTGCTGCCGTGCAGGTGGTATAGGCGGCTCAGGCTCATTTTTTGGCAGCAACGCCGGTGGCAACGGTGGCTGGGGC
>JANOCJ010000308.1:0-6904 GCA_031412115.1 Flavobacteriales bacterium | reverse complement strand
ATTACGTTTGTCGTCAGATTGTCCCGGAGTTTTTTGATTTTCAGCCATGATTTCTAAGTTTTAAAAGGTTAATTGTTTGAATTTTGTTTTGGTGATTATCCATCGCAGATATCATAGGTGTAACTTTTTGTAACATTGAATTGTTCGTCATATTATTCAACAATACCGCAGCTTTTATTTAATTGATTATAATACAATGCATATCTTTGCAACCTAAATTTATCTATGGCAGAATTAACCCCCATTACCGTTGCGCATGGCGATGGTATAGGCCCCGAGATTATGGAGGCCACCTTACGAATACTAGAAGCAGCGGGCGCCCGCATAGCCCCTGAACACATTGAAATTGGCGAAAAAGTGTACCTGAGCGGTAACACCAGTGGCATACCTGACGATGCTTGGGAAAGCATACGACGCACCAAAGTATTGTTAAAAGCGCCTATAACTACCCCATACGGTGGCGGTTATAAAAGCATAAACGTAACAATGCGCAATGCCTTAGGCTTGTATGCCAACGTGCGCCCATGTATTGCCTACCACCCCTATGTGCGTACCTTATTCCCTACGCTTAACGTTGTTATTGTGCGCGAGAACGAGGAGGATTTATATGCCGGTATTGAATACAGGCAAACCGCACAGGTAGTACAAACACTAAAAATCATCAGCCGCCCGGGTTGCGAAAAAATTATACGCTACGCTTTTGAATATGCTACGAATAATGGCCGCAAACGCGTATCGTGCTTTTTGAAAGACAACATTATGAAAATGAGCGATGGCTTGTTTCGTGAGGTGTTTGATGAGGTAAAGGTAGAGTACCCCGAAATTGAAACCGACAGCTATATTATTGATATAGGTGCCGCAAAGTTGGCTACCGCCCCCGAGCGTTTTGACGTTATTGTGTGCGAAAACCTTTATGGTGATATTATATCGGATATAGCAGCAGAGATGACCGGCTCGGTTGGCCTTGCAGGCTCGGCTAACATTGGCAACCAATGCGCTATGTTTGAGGCCATACACGGCTCTGCGCCCGATATTGCAGGCCAGGGCATTGCTAACCCATCGGGCTTATTACTGGGTGCTGTTATGATGTTGGTACACATTGGACAAAATGATGTGGCAGCAAAAATTCATAACGCATGGCTTAAAACCATTGAGGAGGGAAACCATACGGTTGACGTATTCCGCATGGGCCTTAGCAAAGCTAAGTTAACTACACACCAGTTTACCAACGAGGTTATTGATAACCTTGGGCAAAAACCCGTTAAGCTAAAAGAGGTTAAATATAACGCCGGCAACACCCGCAAAAGCAATATTCAGGATAGTGATTTGCATTACACCCATCCTACAAAAGATTTAGTAGGTATTGATGTGTTTTTTGACTGGAACAAAGGTACCGCACAAGAGTTTGGCGATACTATTAATGCCCTTAGTACAGACCAGTTAGTGCTGCAAATGGTAAGTAACCGTGGCGCTAAAGTTTGGCCCGATGGTTTTAAAGAAACCTTTTGTACTGACCATTGGCGTGCACGTTTTAAATGCCCCGACGATGTTAAAAGCCTTCCATACTCAGCCGTGCTTGATTTGATGCACCGTTTGGTTGATGCCGGTTACTACGTTATTAAAACAGAAAACCTGTACTTTTTTGATGGCAAGCCGGGCTATACCCGCGCACAGGGGCAGTAGCAGAGAACAGGTAACAATGAACAGATAAGAAAAAGGGTGCACAATGTGCGCCCTTTTTTTATTTTAGGCACATGAAACAACTGCTTTTATTGTGCCTGTTTAATTGTATTGCTGTATTTGCCGTTGCGCAAACAAGGTATAAGGTAAAGAATGTTGAAAGCGTTGTAATATATCGCCATTTGGATGTATTCTGCCCGGGTGAAAGTTGCTGGCGGGGCGACACCTTAACCCTAATGGGCAGGCAGGTTTATACCATCAAAGGCGATACTAATTACCGGTTTGTATTAGGCAAAGAAAAGGCACAGTGGCTACTTAAATGGTTTACCACAAAAAGTAATTATCAAAAAGGCGAGGTAGGAACACCGGTGGTTAATTATACCCTGTTTTTTTACGATAAAAATGGTACATTAATTATCGGAACACAATTTGGTTTTGATTTGGTTCATGGCTCAACTAAAAATGGAATTACAATACACGGTGGCTTACCTGCTGACAGTAAAGTAGAAAAGCTTTACCAACTTTTCAGCACAAATAAAATAACGCGGCGGGTTACACCTTGCCCACATTGCAAAGGGAAAAAGTAATATACTACCTTTGTATTAATGAAAGGGCTTAAAGTAATATTCGGCAAAGGTTTTTTAGCAAAGGTTTCTGCCTTTTTTAGTTATATACTTATAGCCATAGTAGTTATTGGCATTACCTTTTTGGTAGAGCGTATTATCAGCTTTTTGCTTAGGCGCATTATTGGCCGGGCTATAAGTAAAACGGGCGCGGCGCCTACCAATTTTATCTTTATCAGCTACCTAATATCGGGTATTGTGTATATGGGTGGTTTTACGGTAATTATTTACACCGTACCACCGCTGCGTAGCATAGCAGCATCGTTATTTGCCGGTGCAGGTATTTTAGCGGCCATTATAGGCTTTGCATCGCAGCAAGCAATAGCAAACGTCATCAGCGGCATTTTTATCGTTATATCTAAGCCTTTTAAGGTGGGCGATAGGGTTGACATTGGAGTAGCTTACGAAGGTTACGTAGAAGACATTACACTGCGTCATACCGTTATCCGCAATTTTGAGAACAGGAAGATTATCATCCCTAACTCTATCATCAATTCAGAATACATCATCAACTCGTCGGTAGATAAGGATATGATTTGCCGCCACGTAGAGTTTAACATTAGCTACGACAGCAGCATTGATAAGGCGATGGATATTATACGCGAGGAGGCCGAAAAGCACCCCGAAACGGAAGACCACCGCACCGAGGAAGACCAGGCTATGGGCGTACCTAAAATAGGTATTCGCGTAGTTGAACTGGGCGAATATTATGTAAAAATACGGGCTTGGGTTTGGGCAAAAGATTCGCCTTCGTCTTTCCACATCTATACCGATATGCGTAAAAGCGTAAAAGAGCGTTTTGAAAAAGAGGGCATTGAAATACCCGTACCTATGCGGAAGATTGTGAAAGATTAGTGAACAGAGAACAATGAACAGTGAACAATGAATTGATTAAGATTCCGTAAGCCAACCGCCACCCGTCACTTTTGCCACACGCCACTAAAAACTACCTTCTTTTCTTTCCGCCACCTGAACTACCGCCTCTTGGGCCGCCTTTTCCGCTTCGTGAATTACCACCTCTAGGGGCACCTTTTCCACTTCTCTCTCCTTGCTTCTCACTCCCCGGATTATCGCCAAATTGCCCTCTCTTTTCTCCGCTCTTTGCTCTTGGCTGCGCATCGCTAAAATCTAAATCATTAATAGCGCCACCGGTAGTTTCGGTAGCAACAAGATCCTCATCTACCAAAGCAAAATCCATTTGCTTTTTCACAAGGTCGGCGCGTTTAACCATAATTTTTACATGGTCGCCAAGTTGCATTTTTTTACCTTGGCGTTTGCCGCGTATGCAATAGTTAGCCTCGTCAAATACATAAAAGTCATCCTGTATATCGCGCAGGCGTACCATGCCTTCGCATTTATTTTCGTTTATCTCAACATAAATACCCCATTCGGTAACACCGGTAATAGTGCCATCAAACACTTTACCAATAGATCCGGTCATGTATTCTACCTGTTTGTATTTGATAGAATCGCGTTCCGCCTGCGATGCCAAACGCTCCATGTCTGACGAGTGTTTGCACTGCTCCTCAACTGTGTTTTGGTCAACCTTTTTGGGCTTTTGTTCGCCTGCGGCTTCGGCTAAATATTGCGCCAATAAACGGTGTACTATTACGTCGGGGTAGCGGCGTATAGGCGATGTAAAGTGGGTGTAATATTCAAATGCCAAACCGTAGTGGCCTATGTTTTCGGTAGTATATTCAGCCTTGGCCATAGTACGTACGGCAAGGGTTTCTACCATGTTTTCTTCTCCTTTGCCTTTTACTTCGGCCAACAAACTATTCAACGATTGGGCAATACCCGTCGGCGAGCCTGTATTAAGTTTTTTGTAACCTATTTTGCTAATAAATTCAGAAAACTGAAGCAACTTGTCCGGGTTTGGCACATCGTGCGTACGGTACACAAACGGACGTATAGCGCCCTGTTTTGTGCCTTGCCTGCGCTTACCTACATATTCGGCTACGCGGCGGTTTGCCAGTAGCATAAATTCTTCAATCAGTTTGTTAGCGTCTTTACTTTCTTTAAAGAAAACACCAATGGGTTTGCCCTTTTCATCAAGGTTAAATTTAACCTCAATTTTATCAAAAGCAATGGCGCCTTTTTTCATACGTGCGGCGCGCATAATTTTAGCCAGGCGGTCAAACGTTAAAATTTCTTCAACCAGTTCACCTTCTTTTTCTTCAATTATTTTTTGCGCATCTTCATACGCAAAGCGCTTGTCAGAGTGGATAACCGTGCGGCCAAACCATTCGCTTATAACATCGGCATTGTCGTCCATTTCAAACACGGCCGAGAAGGTCAATTTATCTTCGTTCGGACGTAGCGAACATACACCGTTCGATAATTTTTCGGGCAACATAGGTACGCAACGGTCTACCAGGTAAACCGATGTAGCACGCTTGTAAGCTTCAACATCCAATGTTTCATCGGGCTGCACATAATGCGCAACATCGGCAATATGTACGCCAATTTCCCAATGGCCGTTATCTAGTTTTTTTATCGAAAGGGCATCGTCAAAATCCTTCGCATCAACAGGGTCAATGGTAAAAGTTAGCGTATCCCTAAAATCCCTGCGTTTGGCAATTTCAGCCGCAGGCACTTCAAACGGAATAGCTTCGGCAGCTTTTTCTACCTCCTCCGGAAACTCCATCGGCAGGCCATAATCCGCCATAATAGCGTTCATCTCTACCTCGTTGTCTCCAGGGCGGCCTAATACGCGTATAACTTCGCCTACGGGGTTTTTAGCGCCTTTAGGAAAGTCAGTAATTTGCACAACAACCTTATCGCCATCGTTAGCGCCGTTTATATCGCCCAGCGGAATAAAAATATCATCGGGCATCTTTTGGCTATCGGCCACAAAAAACGCAAACTTGGGCGATACTTGAATGATGCCGGTAAACTCACTTTTGCCTCGGCTGATGATTTCAACCACTTCGCCTTCGGGCTTTTTGCCTTCGCGCTGGGCAAAGCAAAATACCTTAACGGTATCGCCATGCAACGCACCATTTAGGTTGCTTGAGTTTATGTAAATATCTTGTTCCGATTGTTCGGAAATAATATAACCCGCACCCGAACTGGTTTTATCAACTTTGCCCACAATGTGGGTGCCTTGTTGTTTCAATACATATTTGCCGTGGCCTTCTTCTTCAATAGTGCCTGCGCCTTGCAATACGTGTAGTGCTTCAATTATTTTTTGGCGGCCGGTATGGTCGTCAATATTTATTGCTTTGGCAATTTGCTTGTAGTTAAGTGGCTTGCTGCCCGTTTTTCTAAACGCCGACAGAATCTCTTCATTTAGCCACTTTTTATTGTCTTTTAAATTTTTACTCATTTTTGGTTTTAATGGCTTTTACAGCCTGTAATTAATTTTTCTCTTGTCTCTCGCCTCTAGTCTCTCTGCTACTTTTTCAATCCCTCCGCCTTAAACTGAAAGGGCAATAGGTCGTCAATACTATCGGCAATGTAATGCCCTCCGTTTTCGGCAGGCATTATAACAGTTATGGGTTTGTTTTGTTTGGTCTCGTACTCGGCCATAACCTGCCTGCAACTGCCGCAGGGCGATGCGCCGCTTACCACTACGCTTCCGCTAATAATCTCAACCGCTACGGCTAAAATCTCCACACCCGGCTTTACTGCCGAGGCATGAAAAAATGCAACCCGTTCGGCACACAAACCCGATGGGTAGGCAATATTCTCTTGGTTATTACCCATAACAATGCTACCGTCGGCTAACAAAAGCGCAGTGCCCACCTTAAACTGCGAGTAGGGGGCATAGGCATTTTGGGCCGCCTCTTTTGCTTTGTTTATAAGGGTTTGGTAGGAGTTAGGAAGCGATTCGCCGCTTTCGAAATATTTTATATGAATGGTAAATTCTAAGTCGCGCATAGTAATACGATTGTAACGAAGGTATGAAAAGAATTCAATATGCTGTGTTATGCTACCTTTGTGGGTAGATGAAACTCTCTCGCGAATTTTATTTACAGCACGATGTGGTGGCCCTTGCACGGCAGTTGATTGGCAAGGCGCTGGTTACCAATTTTAACGGTGAATATACCTCGGGCATAATTACCGAAACCGAAGCCTATGCCGGGGCGGTAGACAAAGCATCGCATGCCTATGGCGAACGCCGTACCAGCCGCACCGAAACTATGTATGCGCAGGGCGGAACAGGCTATGTATACCTATGCTATGGCATACACCATTTGTTTAATGTGGTTACTAATGTAGAAGGCATTCCGCATGCGGTATTGATACGGGGCGTAAAGCCTTTAGAGGGTATTGATATTATGCGCGCCCGCCGCAATTTTCCTAAGACGGATAAGATACTCTCTGCCGGACCGGGAACAGTATCGCAGGCATTAGGCATTAAAACCACCAACGATAAAGCCGACCTGCTAGGCGACAATATTTGGATAGAAGACCGCGGCATTATAGTGCCTGATGATAAGGTAAAAATCACCCCCCGCATTGGCGTTGATTATGCCGGCGAAGATGCTAAGTTGCCGTACCGGTTTATAGCTAACATCTAAATTCAAGAGTACCCCCTCAAACTCTCCACCTTTGGCGGATCGTTTTCCTCCCCCTAAATTTAGGGGGAGGTGTCC
>JANOCJ010000307.1:0-1934 GCA_031412115.1 Flavobacteriales bacterium | reverse complement strand
CAACGTTGGCAAATCAACCATAATGAATTTGCTGGCTAAGAGCGAAGTGTTTGCCGAAAACAAACTGTTTGCTACGCTGGATACCACCGTGCGCAAAATTGTAATACACGATTTGCCTTTTCTTTTATCAGATACGGTAGGGTTTATACGCAAGTTGCCTACGCATTTGGTAGAGTCGTTTAAATCAACACTGGATGAGGTGCGCGAGGCCGATATTTTACTGCATGTGGTTGATATATCGCACCCCGCGTTTGAAGACCAGATAAATGTGGTGCATGAAACGCTTAAGGATATTAAAGCGCAGGATAAACCCATTGTTTTGATATTTAATAAAATTGATGCCTACAAGCATGTAGCGCGAGAGGAGGATGATTTGGTAACGCCCATAGCTAGAGAAAACTACACATTGGAAGAGCTGAAACGCACCTATATGGCCAAGTATAAAATGCCAACTATATTTATTTCGGCAACCGAAAAAGATAATATTGACGATTTAAAAGAGACCATTTGTCATCAGGCAAAAACGATACATATGGAACGTTACCCGTACCATACGCTATGGAGTATTACCGACAATACAAAATAATAAATGAAAAGATTAATTATCGGTATTGTTACGCTTTTTCTTGCTTTGCCACTTGTTTCATTTACTGTTAAAGAAGAATATTTTGCGGGAAAGATAGTATACAACATTGTATACCTAAGTACTAAAGACGGTAGCCCTTATAGTAAACCCAATTACGATTTTTCTCCCCAACAAACGTATTATACTGATGCCAAAAATTATAAATCGTACAGGGCCGATGGTAAGCTGGAACAGTTGTATAATGCAAAGGATAATGCTTATTACTATTGCGGCATTGTTGATAATTCAGTGACTATAATTGATGCAGGGCAGGGCTACGGCGCTGCTGAAGTTGTTAAAAGTAGCGCTAAAGAAACCATTTTAGGATACGAGTGCAGCAGCATCACCCTAAAAAAGATAGACAGCGAAACCACCTACTTTTATTCAGATAAAATAAAAATTAATCCTAGGCCATTTTTAAAACATTATTTAGGCAACTGGAACCAGTATGTGTATGAAACCAATGGCGCGCTTCCGCTAAAATATGTTGTTAAAAGTAAAGATTACACTATGGTAGCTACGGCCTCCAGTGTTGAGAAAATGAAATTTGGCAAGAAGTTTTTTGACATTGACACCGAAAAACCGGCACTAAACGGTAAATAAACAGCACAAAATGACTTTCGTCATCACACCTAATAGCTAAACCTTTTAACTTAGCAGTTGTCATACAGTTTATAGCATTTTGAATATGAAAAAGTATATTATAGTAAGTTTAGTAATTGCAGCGCTTGGTTTTGGGGCATGCAGAAATGATAACGAAGCAGATTTGTACCCAATAGCTAATTGCGACACTGCCAACACCCGCTTTGCCACCTTCTTAGAGCCCATGTTGGTAGATCAATGTTACGAATGTCATAGCACAGCCACTTACACCAGTTTAGGCGGTTCGCGTTTATTAGAGGGCTATGTTAACGTGCTCGATTTTATTAATGACGGCTCGTTGTTGAGTTCGATAAAGCATGATGGTACCGTTTCGGCTATGCCGCAAGGCAAGCCTAAATTAGACCCTTGTACTATTTTACGAGTGGAAACATGGATTAACAAAGGAGCACAAGACAACTAACTAAGCATGAAAAAATTTACCATACTTTTTATTGCCGCAATTTCTGTATTTACATTAAAAGCCCAAACCCCCGATACTACTAAAGCTGTTGATTTAGACGCGCTGGCTAACGCAGGGGCGCCTGAAGAGGTAGACAAGTCATACACTACAGCAACTTTTAAGTCGTCGCGCATCATCAACGGCCACTCTATAGAGTTGGTTAAACCCAAGCATTTAGAGTTTCGCATATCGCACCGCTTTAACAGC
>JANOCJ010000306.1:0-3318 GCA_031412115.1 Flavobacteriales bacterium | reverse complement strand
GTAGGCACTTTGGTGCATACGCGGCCCCCAATAGGTAATAAAGTCGGCACGTTCGCGGGGGTTTAATCCCAACATTTTTAGTTTTTCCTGCAAAAAAGTCTCCACACTTAACGAACTTACCACAAACCCCGACGAGTTATCAATCCAGCTTAAATTACGTTGTTTGCCTTCCCAAAACAAGTACGGAAATTGCTCGCCCCTAGTATCGGTGAGCATACCGTCGGGGCGGGCGGTAACATCCCATTCTGTTGCCTCGCCAACCTGCGGCCATGTGTATAAATCAGTGCCTTTAAAATCCAGTTTCACGTTCACTTGCATTTCCTTAGTAGGGTATAGGTAAATAACCGGCTTTTCGGTCATTATTGGGTAGGGACGTTGTGGCTCGTCATATATAACAGGCGGGTGCAAATACTTATCATAATTAGCACCTACTTGCTGTGCGTAGTAATATAGGCCTTTATATTGAAACGAATTCATGCCCTGTATGGCGGCCGTGGTGCTAAGCCAGTTGGTTTCCAGGCTTAGCAAAAGCTGTATGCAGCTATCCAATTGGCGGGCTTTGCATTTATCCCATCGGGCCAATTCATTCATAGTATGCTTCCAGTTACCACGGTTAAATTTCAGGTTTAGTATAGAGTCGGCTTTGGCGGTACTATCAATAGGTGGAAGTAAATCTTCCGCAACCGCAGGCAGCGATTTATACCCGGTAGAAAAAAGGATAATTGTAACGGCTACTATAGCGGTAAAAAAGAATTTTGTTTGCATATTGCTGTAAAATTTGAACTGTTATCCAATAGAGTACAATTCCGTTAAAATTCCATACAAATGGCTAAAAAAGAACTTACGCGCTGCCCTTGGTGTTTGGGCAATGATATAATGATGGAGTACCACGATACCGAGTGGGGCGTGCCTTTGCACGACGATCAAAAGCATTTTGAATTTATTGTTTTAGATGGTTTCCAAGCGGGCCTTAGCTGGCTTACCGTTTTGCGCAAGCGCGATAACTACCGCAAGGCATTTGCCAACTATAACCTAAAAAAGATTGCTGCCTTTGACGATAGCGATGTGGAAGAACTAATGCTGAACGATGGCATCATCCGCAACCGCTTAAAAATAAAAGCCACCATTGGCAACGCCAAAGCTTTTATGGAGGTGCAAACAGAGTTTGGCAGTTTTGATAAATACATTTGGCAATTTGTGGGCAACAAAACCATTGTAAACAAACCCAAAGGCCCCAGCGATTTTAAAGCCACCAGCCCCGAAAGCGATGCCATGAGCAAAGACCTTAAAAAGCGCGGTTTTAAGTTTGTAGGCAGCACCATTTGCTACGCCTATATGCAAGCCGCCGGCATGGTAAACGACCATACAGCCGATTGCTTTAGGCAGAAGGAGGTGGGGAAGTAATGAATAATGAAAAACGAATAATGAAAAATCATATTTATTTCGTTCTTATCATTGTCCTTGTGTTGCTCTTTTCTTGTGGGAATACTCCACAGCAAGAGAAATCTCAAGTACCGGCAGACAAATCATCTAAAGTTTCTGTAAAGCAAGATACTATTCCAAGCAATGCCTATTACGAAGCACTAGACAAATATTTTCCGTTAACAAAGCCCATTGCTAAAGCCGATTCTGTAATAGCATTTCATAATCCATCCAATACATTCAGCAAAATTTACCTGCCTGTAGTAGATAAAAAATACAGGGCGAAAGTGTATGGATTGGCCAAAACCCTAATTATGCAGAACTGAAGAAATTCAGGGCGTTGGTATCAAAAGATGTAGAGAAAATGTACTTGGATGCAGGCGATACCAGCTTATTTGAAGCTTGGCCTATTAAAGTATATTGTACCAGTGATTTTACAGGAATAGTTTATTTGACGCGCGAATTACCCTATGCCGGAACGCATAGCAACTATTTTTATAAAACGTTAAACATACAAAACGGAAAGACGATTGCTGCTACTGATTTTTTCTCTATTAAATCGCACGCAGATACATTAGTGTTTGTAAAGGTTTTAGATAAACACTTGTCGGAAATAGGAGGTAAAAAAGGTAGGCTTAATAGCGAAATGAATTTCCTAATCCGTAATGATAGTATTGACTTCTTCTTTTCTAGCTACGAGGCAGGGGCATTTACCCAAGGAACACCAGAAATTACAGTTGGTAAGAATGAGTTGAAGGAGTTTATTAGGTAGGATGAAGTTCATTCTTTCACAGGAAAGTCAATCAACTTTTGTTGTGCGCAAGCAACAATTCCGGCCTAGCGTTTTGAAGCGGGGACCCGCAGAGAAAGTGAGCGGCCAAAATCTGTGCTGTTCGACGTTCCAAAGACCAACGGTCGAAGGAACTAGTTTGCAGATTTTAGCGAACGCCCTCGTTGCGGGTCGCTAAGAAATGCAGCCGGAGAGTTTTTCTTTGTTACTTTCTTTTTGACGGCCAAAAAGAAAGTAAGCCAAGCGCCGCAGATAGCAACAGCTAATAAACTCCCCCGGCTTTCAGCCACCCCCTCAAGAGGGGGAGAAAAAGCATTATGCATTCTGAATTGTGCATTGTGAATTAGAAAATGAACCTTTTCTAACTCCCTGCTGTTACCCAATTACATATTACCCACAAAACTTATATCGTCATGAAAAAATTAGCTATAACCGCCATATTTGCAGTAGTATCTGCACTGGCGTACGCACAGGCTCCTTTAACAATTGTTGAGGCAGCCCAAAATTTTAAAGAACTATCCTCATTTTCAGCAGCCTTAAAAAGCACCGGGCTTGATACTATTATCCGCAGCTCGGGGCCATACACCATTTTTGCACCAAGTAACGATGCCTTGGCAAAAGTGCCCGCCGGTGCTGCCACAGCCTATGTTTTAAAATACCACGTTATTCGTGGTGAGTTTGATGCCACCAAACTAAAAAGCCGCATTGCCGAAGGTGATGGCAAATACATTTTTGTAACACTTGCCGGAGGCAAAATCAGGGCATCGTTAGACGGCGACCGTATTAGGCTAACAGACGAAATGGGCATGAGTGCATGGATTAGCATGGCCGATATAAAAGGCGGCAATGGCGTTGTGCATATTATTGATACTGTGCTAACGCCATCAGGCACAACCGCCGGCGACTAAGTACTTTACTGTTTGATATAATATTGTAAAGGCTCACCAAGGTGGGCCTTTTTTTTATGTACGTGCTGAGCAACATGCTGTTATGTGCCCAAACGTGTATTGGCTGAACCAACTGTTTGTGGGTAATGTTCTAACTATACATCAATTAAAATATTTTAAAAATGAAAATGTTAATTTTAACCACAATGGTTGCGTTGG
>JANOCJ010000305.1:0-5876 GCA_031412115.1 Flavobacteriales bacterium | reverse complement strand
TATAGGTTTTGGGTTGGGTTAAGCTATTACATTCCAATTACGCACGCCGAACGTTGGTACAGCAACTTTTTTCTAACATTAAAATTTAAAATACCCTTTAAAAGAGAAGGAGATAAGCTATGAGAAATGTGTTTTTATTAGTTTCTTCATTTTTATTATCGCAAAAGGCAAACACCCTTTTTAGCCTCCTATCTCATTACTTAATTCAGCCAATAGCTTTTTAAGCTTTTTCATTTTGTCTTTACCCAACTTTTTGGCCCAACGGTTTTCCGTTTTCTCAATTATTTTTTGGGCGCTGGCTTGGTATTTATTACCCTTAGCGGTTAAGGTGAAAAGGTTGGCACGGCCATCGCTTTTATCGTTGGCTTTTTTAAGGTAGCCACGTTCTTCCAAATACTCCACCAAATACTTCATGTTCTGTTTGGTGGTGTTGGCTTTAATTGCCATATCGGTAATGCGGGCACCATCGCCAATAAAGTTAAACACTACGCCGTGCGCTTGTTTAACATCGGTAAAGCCTTGCTCGTGCTGGTGCGCATAAAGTTCCTCCATCATGCCTAAATAGGGCATTTCGGCCAATAAACCTATGTGAAAATCGGTGTCAAATTTCTTATCCATACAGCAAAAGTAGAAAAACTATTTTACTTTAATGGTAAAAGGGTTTTACTTTATTTGCCCTTCCCTACTATTTTATCCTTCGCTTTGTAGATAAGAAAGCTAACGCCACCAAAAACTATATGAGCCAATAATAAATGGCCAAAATATTTTTTCTTCTCCACATCTTTTGGCGGATTTGGGTGCAATTCTATAAGGGTATTCCATAACAGTATTGCCGGTATGCCGCTGGTGCCACCATAAATAAGCCCTTTTAGTAAGGTTGGCCTACCTACAAGCAGTTTTTTGTATACCGCTGAAAATACTAAGCCCGCAACACCATGCAAAACCCAACCCATTATTTGAGCTTTTTTCTCGCCTAATGATGGAACTGCTTTAAGTATCATTTTGCCTAAAATATTAGGCTCCTTAAAATTCTCACGCTCTTCTTTTGAAACAGCATAGCTAAATGCCGTCATGGCTGCCGTACCGGCTACGCCTCCTACTACCGAACTTGCTTTCATGGCTATTAGTATATGCTATACTAACAGCAGAAAATGCCAATAGGTTTGGCAATTATGGGTTTACTTTGAAACGTATTCTATTTCAGCACCATTAACTATGCCTTCTCTTCCGCTTTCTTCTCTTCAGCCACTTTTTCCGGCCTCATCTGTGGGAACAAAAGCACATCCTGTATAGAGGGTGAGTTGGTCATAAGCATTGCAATACGGTCTATACCAAACCCAATACCCGATGTTGGGGGCATACCGTATTCCAGCGCACGAAGGAAGTCATGGTCAATAAACATGGCCTCATCGTCGCCGCGCTCCATAAGTTTGGCTTGCTCCTCAAAGCGTTCGCGCTGCTCAATAGGGTCGTTAAGCTCACTATAGGCGTTGGCCATTTCTTTGCCGTTTATCATCAGCTCAAAACGCTCCACCAAACCGGCATGCTCGCGGTGCTTTTTAGTCAGCGGGCTAAGCTCTACAGGGTAGTCAATAATAAAAGTTGGTTGTATGTATTGGCCCTCGCATTTAGCGCCAAAAATTTCGTCAATTAATTTGCCTTTGCCCATGCTGGCATTGGTTTCAATATGCAATTGCTTGCATACGTCAAGAAGCCCCGCTTCGTCCATAGCAGCTACATCAAAACCGGTATGTTCTTTAATCGCCTCATGTATAGAAATACGCTTAAACGGCGCTTTGTAGCTAATAATGTTATCACCTGTCTGAACCTCGGTAGTGCCATGTAAAGCAATGGCTACGCGCTCCATCATCTTTTCGGTAAACTCCATCATCCAGTAATAATCTTTGTAGGCCACATAAAACTCCAACACCGTAAACTCGGGGTTGTGCGTGCGGTCCATGCCCTCGTTGCGAAAGTTGCGGCTAAACTCGTACACAAAATCAAATCCACCAACAATAAGGCGTTTTAGGTACAATTCGTTAGCTATACGCAGGTAAAAAGGTACATCAAGCGCATTGTGGTGGGTAACAAACGGCCTTGCCGCAGCGCCGCCCGGAATATTTTGCAACACAGGGGTATCAACCTCAAGCGCGCCGTGGTCATTTAAAAAGTCGCGGATGGTTTTAATCATCACCGAACGTTTAACAAATGTATCGCGCACGTGTGGGTTTACAATCAGGTCGACATAACGCTGGCGGTAACGCAATTCAGGGTCAGAAAAAGCATCAAACACTTCGCCGTCTTTTTCTTTAACCACCGGCAGCGGGTGCAACGATTTTGACAACAACGTTAGCGACGTTGCGTGGATAGTGGTCTCGCCTGTTTGGGTAGTAAACACATAGCCTGTAATGCCAATAAAGTCGCCAATATCAAGCAGCTTTTTAAACAGCGTGTTGTACAACGTTTTGTCCTCGCCGGGGGCAATATCATCGCGAGAAATGTATAGCTGTATACGGCCTGTAGCATCTAAAATTTCGGCAAAAGCAGCCTTGCCCATAATGCGGCGCGTCATAAGGCGGCCTGCAATGGTAACGGTTTTAAACGCCTCTTCGTTGCCGGGTTTATAGTTGTCGTGAATGGCCTTGGCAGTAGTGTTTACCGGGTATAAAGCGGCCGGGTAAGGGTCTATGCCCAGGTTAATAATTTCTTGCAGCGATTGGCGGCGTATTACTTCTTGTTCCGAAAGGTCTTGTACACTCATTGTATAAAAAATGGAGTGCAAAGATAGGTGTTTTACCTCACCCCTAGTCCCTCTTCTAAAAGAGAGCGGAATTACAATTGGTACAAAACCAAACTGCGCACCCAAACTTAATTGAGCACGCAGCCGGCAAACTAATTTATGATATGATATTAGTTTCGCATTTTCATAAATTTTACCCCAATTATTACCAACCAAATTAGCCACAGTGTGCTGCCTACAAAACCTGCCCAACCTACTACCGGTGCGCCGGGTATAACAGTGGCAATAAGTTCGGTTTGGGCTAATAAATATATGCTTGATGCAACATAGCCCAGCGCAGTAATCCAGCGGGGCATTAGTTTTAATTTGTAAAAGGCATAGGTCATCATCACCGTCAAAATAATGGTAAAGAGTTGACCTATGTGTTCGCCTAGCAAAACACCGCCAAACTGGTGTACTGTTTGAAAGGCTATTTTAGCTGCCGCCGCAGTGGCGGGGTCGGTAGCGTTTACGTAGCTATTGGCCAACATAGGCACTACAAATACCCAGCGCAACAGGCCAATAATTTGCGCTATGCCTGATATGATTCCAATGGTAGTTACCCAACGCACTGCGGGCATTTTATCTTCATACAATTTACCCAGTTTGCTATAAGCAACCAGCAGCGGCAAACCCAGTAATGCAAAGGCCCACCAAGTAAGTATTAAGGTACTACCACCGTTGTGGAATTTGGTAAGTATAACCCCGGTATCCTGCCTTAAAATAGCGGGGTATTCAAAAATAATGGTGAGTATTGTATAAGGTATAAACACCCCAATTGCACCTAAAACTAAAAGTAATCCTATTGATTTTTCGGCTTTCATATTAGTTGGTTTTTGGCTGTTTTCCTTTTAATAAAAATGTGTAGCTAATGCCCGGTGTAGGGTTAATTTTAAGGCTTTGGCCGGGTGCTGTAAGTGCAGTAACACCTATGCGCAGGTTTAGGCCTTTCCATACCATCCACCTAAAGCCTACCTCTGCGGCAAAGGCGTTTTTGCCATCATAGTCGCGGTTTATACCCCTAAGGTACGATGCCGAAACATAAAATGACGATGGGATTGGCTTTTTACCCAATGCTCCAAACCAAAATGTAACACCTGTTTTAATAAACTTGGTGGTTTCGCCGGCTTTAAAGGCCGTCATGTAATACCCGGCATGGGCCGAGAAACGGTGGTAACGATATTCCAGCCCGATAGAAGGGTTGCGGAATCCGTTTACGCTGATGTCTTGTGACGCCAATTTTGATTGGCCATAGGTTGTTGCAGAAGCTGCTAACAGAAGAATTAAAAGTGCTTTTTTCATATCATAAATTTTATGATACAAAGGTGCAGCACCCTAAAAACGCGGGGTAGGACATTTGTCCGAAAAAACCGGCAGGCTAATTGTTTTTGCGGATGCGGCTTAAATGGCGTGGCGTAATGGCCAGCATAGAGGCTACAAACTGTACGGGCAATTGCTGTATCAACTCAGGCTCTTCGGCCAGCATTTTATTGTAGCGCTCTTCGGCCGAAAGGACAGCAAAGTTGTAGCGGCTATTTTCTATACATAGTATTTGGTGCTCTAGCACACCAATATAAAACGCCCGTACTTCCTCATTTTCTTTTACCAGTTTATCAAAGGCGTCTTTATGTATTTGGTAAACGGTAGCGGGTGTTATGGCCTGTATATTCTCTTTACACGGTATGCGGTGCAAAAAGCTGGCAAGCGATGCTACAAAGCCGTTAGCGCCTACTACGTAGGTGGTAAGCTCTTCGCCATCATGATTATAGAAATAGTTAAAGGTGCCCTTTTCTATAAAGCCCATATTAAGGGTTACAGAGCCTTCGGTAGCAAAAAAATCGCCTTTAGCGTATTCTTTAACAGAAAACTGTTCTGCCACTAAAAGGGCAGTTTGTTCTGATATTCCGCTGTAGATAAGCGCACCAAGTAAGCTATTCATACAGTGAAAATAGGAATTATTTTTTAGCTACAATAAAAACACTACTGCCCCACGGTGAGCGTTTAAAGAGTTTCATTTCTAATTTACAAATGCTGTAGAGTAAACTATTTAGCCACAGCGGCAGCATCGAGACATCTGAAACAACCGCTTCGCCACGTTTTTTGCGTTGCAATTTTCTAACTAAAAAAATCATTGGTGATAATAAAAACGGCCACTGCGAAAAACCGACAACCGACAACTGACAACTGGCAACTGCGCGCTTTAGCGCGAGAGGATTGAAGCGCGTAACAATGCCTACTGCAACATCGTGGTTGCCCGCAAAAGCAGCATGTGCGGGATTATTCATTATCAACAACCCGCCCGGTTTTAGCATTGATTTAAATCCTTCTATTATCGCAGGAATTTCTTCCATAGTAAAATAGCAAAGCACATCGTTGCAGATAATGACATCGTATTTTCTAGAAAAATATTTAGTGGGTAATTCTTTTACATCGCATTTGCTCACAATTTGTCTCTTCCTTTTACAAATCTCAACTGCATAGTCCGAAATATCTGCTCCAACAACAGACGAATATCCCACAAACCTCAACTTATCCATCAGGCCACCTGTGCCGCAACCTGCATCTAAAATATTTGTCAACGATTTTTCTATCCCGTTTTTTTCTATAAAAAGATCTAACGCTCTTATCGTCTGCTCATGCAACACCCTATACCACCAATGGCGTTTTTCGGCTATTGCCATTAACGAGTATTCTACAGGGTTGTTAAGCATTTTAGAAGGATGATTTTTTTATTTGATATTGATTGTCGCGCTTTGCTTTGGGTAGTATTGCTAAAACCATTGTTGCAATAACTACTAAATATATTCCGCCCCCATTGCCTTTACCTATAAACATTAGTATTGGGATGAAAATAACCAAAAGCCCTGCAATAATCAACAAATAGTAAAACACATATCCCAAAAAGCCTGCGCCGGTAATTAGCATAGCCGAAAATACTTTAATTAGCCGGCTAACCGTATAGCGCGATTTAACTTCGGCGGCCTTGTGAAGCACCGAAACCTCACCAATATTTTTAGTGTGTTTCAACACCAACACATCAGGAAAAACATTGGCATTGGTATATTGTACCATTTGCTGCACCAAATCTTTCCTTATC